>CAZTGN010000072.1:0-6576 GCA_964613275.1 uncultured Conexibacter sp.
ACCCGGACCTCGCCGTAGCCGCGCCGCGGCGGGGCCGCGACGTGGCCGGCGAGGGCGACCCGCTGGCCGGGGGCGCCGCGCAGGGCGCCGCCGTCGATCGCCGCCAACCGCAACGTCCCGAGGCCGAGGCCGAAGGCCAGCGCGCCGGCGACGAGGGCGAGCAGGACGGCCCAGGCGATCCAGACGGGTCGCCCCCGCTGCCTCCGCTCACCGCCGACGGCGAGCGCGAGGCCGACCGCGGCGGCGAGCCCGCAGGCCGCCCACCCGGCCGGTGCCGCGACCGCGTTCGCGAGAAGCAGGCCCGCGACCAGCCCGACGAGAGCGGCGTGGCGGCGCCAGGCGAGCGGCTCGCGCGGCGGCGGCCGCATCCCCTACGGCTGAAGGCGATCGCGCAGCGACTCGATCGTCGCCGGGCCGATGCCGGGGATCTCGTCGAGCTCCTCGATCGAGGCGATCCCGCCGCGCTCGTCCCTGAACTCGATGATGTCGGCCGCGGTGACCGGGCCGATCCCCTCGATCGTCTCGAGATCCGCCTGATCGGCCGAGCCGAGGCTGATCGGACCGTCCTCGGCGGTCGTGGCGGCCGCGGAGCCGCCACGCGCGGGGACGACCACCTGCTGGCCGTCGGCGAGCCGGGCGGCGAGGTTGATCGCGTCCGGCTCGGCGCGGCCGGAGGGGCCCCCGGCCCGCTCGAGCGCGTCGGCGACGCGCGATCCCGCCGGGAGCCGGTAGACGCCGGGATCGGCGACCGCGCCGGCTACGTGAACGACGACGTCGCCGCTCGCGGGTCCCGCTCCGGTCCCGCTCCCGACCGGCTCGAAGGCCAGCGGTGATCGCGACCCGTCGCCGGTGGCCGCCGGTGCCCCGGCGTCGCGGACGGCGCGGATCCCGAGCAGCAGGATGACGACGCCGATCGCGGCGAAGACGGCGATCTGAAGCCGGTTCGCTCCCACCCGGCGATCATCGGTGCCGCCCGCGCACCGGTGGCGCGCTCCGTGTCAAGGACGCGCGCGGGGGCGTGACGACTCGCAAACGGCGCGCCCCGGCGGCCGCGCTGCCGTTCGGCGGTCTCCCTCCGCCGGCCGGGTCGCGGGTTCCGCGCTCAGTACTGGTCGGCGTCCTCGTCGTAGCCGACCATGGCCGCCGACTGGCGCCCGATCGTCTCCTCGACCGACACCGCCGGCGACTGCGCGGAGACGAGCGCGAGCACCTCATCGCCGCGGTTGGCGATCACGTGGTCGCTTGCCGGCGGGATCAGGGCGAGATCGCCGGGGCCGAGGTCCTCGCTGTCGCCGGCGGCCGACAGCAGGGCGGTGCCGCTGACGACGACGTACACCTGCTCGGCCTCCTCGTGGGAGTGGAGCTCCTGCTCGGCTCCGGGCGGGACCTCGATCCAGGTCACGGTCATGTGGCGCGAGCCGAGCTCGCCGGCATCCATGAGGATGTGGGAGCTGAGCCGGTGGAAGTCCAGAACCGCGGCGTCGGACAGGCGCCTGACGAGCATCGCAGTGGCTTTCTACCAGACGGTGGGCGGTTTCGCGGCCGAATCCCGACAGCGGGCCCGGCCGGAGCGGCGGCGGCGATCGTGGCACGTCCCGCCGCGCGGCTCGCGCGAGGGCGCCGTCGGGCGCCCCGCACCCTCAGCGGACGACGAGGTTGACGAGGCGGTCGGGGACGACGATCGACTTGACCGGCACGCGGCCGTCGAGCACCTCCTGGATGCGAGCGCTCGCGCCGACGGCCGCCAGCACCTCCTCCTCGCCGGCACCCGCAGGCACCTCGATGCGGTCGCGGAGCTTGCCGTTGACCTGGACGACGAGGGTGATCACGTCCCTCGCCAGGAGCTCAGCGTCGGCGCGCGGCCACGGCACCTCCCAGAGGCGGCCGCCGACGACCGCCTCCCAGGTCTCGGCGGCGAGATGCGGGGCGAACGGGAAGATCAGCGACGCCGCCGTCGCGGTGGCGAAGCGCAGGGCGCGGTCGCCGTCGGGGTCGCCCCGGAGGCCGTCCTTGAGGCGGTAGGCGTCGTTGACGAGCTCCATCACCGCCGCGATCACCGTGTTGAACTGGAAGTCGCGATCGAAGTCGCGGGTCGCCTTGTCGATCGCCCAGTGCGCCTTCGCGATCAGCTCGCGCACCGGCCCTTCGGTGCCGCGCTGCCAGTCCCGGTCGAAGGCCGACTGCTCGCTGCTGGTCTCGCGCAGCTCGTCGCCGAGCCGCCACAGTCGCGCCAGGAAGCGGTGGACCCCTTCGACCCCCTCGTCGACCCAGTCACCGCCACGGTCGGGCGGGCCCATGAAGCAGACGTAGGTGCGGGCCGTGTCGGCGCCGTAGCGGGCGACGTAGTCGGCGGGGTCGACGACGTTGCCCTTCGACTTGCTCATCTTCACGCCGTCGCGGGTGATCATCCCCTGCGTGAACAGGTTCGCGAAGGGCTCCTGGACGCCGAGCAGGCCCTCGTCGGCGAGCGCCTTCGTGAAGAAGCGCGCGTACATGAGGTGGAGGATCGCGTGCTCGACGCCGCCGATGTACTGGTCGACGGGCATCCAGTGGTCGGCGATCGGGCGGCCGAACGGCAGCTCGGCGTTGCCGGGATCGAGGTAGCGCAGGAAGTACCAGGACGAGTCGACGAAGGTGTCCATCGTGTCGGTCTCCCGCCGGGCCGGGCCCGAGCAGCGCGGGCAGGTCGTCGCGACCCAGTCCGCAGCGGTCGCGAGCGGGCTCTGCCCCCTCGGGCGGTAGTCCTCGACGTCGGGAAGCTCGACCGGGAGCTCGTCTTCGGGCACCGGCACGGCACCGCATTCGGGGCAGTGGACGATCGGGATCGGGCAGCCCCAGTAGCGCTGCCGGGAGAGCAGCCAGTCGCGGAGGCGGTAGTTGACGGCGAGCCGGCCCCGGCCCTCGGCCTCGAGCTCGTCGATGATCCGCCGCTTCGCCGCCGCCGGGGTGAGCCCGTCGAGGTCGCCGGAGTTGACGATGCGGACGTCCTCGGACTGCGTCACGAAGGCGGCGTCGGCGGGAACGTCGGAGCCGTCGGCTGGCTCGACGACGCGGCGGATCGGAAGGTCGAACGACCGTGCGAACTCGAAGTCGCGCTGGTCGTGGGCGGGAACGGCCATGATCGCGCCGGTGCCGTACTCCATCAGGACGTAGTCGGCGACGAACATCGGGATCTCCTCGCCGTTGACCGGGTTGGTCACGGTGCGCTCGAGCCGGACGCCGGTCTTCTCGCGCTCGGCGTCACCGCGCTCCCCGGCCGACCGGCGGAGGGCGGCGGCGACGTAGTCGCGGACCTCGTCGGCGTTCGCGGTGCCGTCGATCAGGCGGTCGAGGTCGGCGTGCTCGGGCGCGAGCACGAAGAAGGTGGCGCCGTGGAGGGTGTCGGGCCGGGTCGTGAAGACCGGGAAGTCGATGCCCGGCTGCTCGCAGCGGAAGACGGCCTCGGCGCCCTCGGAGCGGCCGATCCAGTTGCGCTGCATCGTCACGACGTGGTCGGGCCAGGACTCGAGCCGGTCGAAGTCGGCGAGCAGGCGGTCGGCGTAGTCGGTGATCCGGAAGTACCACTGCTCGAGCTTCTTCGGGACGACCTCGGTGCCGCAGCGCTCGCAGCGGCCGTCGATCACCTGCTCGTTGGCGAGCACGGTCTGGTCGGTCGGGCACCAGTGCACCGCGGCCTCGGCCCGGTAGGCGAGCCCCGCCGCGAACAGGCGCAGGAAGATCCACTGGGTCCAGCGGTAGTACTCGGGGGTGTGGGTGGCGAGCTCGCGGCTCCAGTCGATCGAGATGCCCCAGTCGAGGAACTGCCTGCGGAAGCTCGCGATCGAGGCCTCGGTCGATTCGCGCGGATGCTCGCCGGTGCGGATCGCGTGGTTCTCGGCCGGCAGCCCGAACGAGTCATAGCCCATCGGCTGCAGGACCCGGTAGCCGCTGCGGCGCCGGTAGTGGGCGATCGCGTCGCCGACCGAGTAGACCTTGAGGTGACCGACGTGGGGCTCGCCGGACGGATAGGGGAGCATCACGAGCACGTAGGCCTTCGGCTCGCTCGCGTCGAAGCCGGGATCGCCCGGGTTGGGCACCTGCCAGGTCCGCTCCGCCGCCCAGACGTCCTGCCAGCGACGCTCGATCGCGCGCGGCTCGTAACGGGCCGCCGCGCCCACCTCGCGATCGCTCTCCGGGGTCGCGCTGCTCATCGGATGGGCAAGTCTAGGACGGCTCGAGCCCGAGGCCGGGCCACGTCCAGGGCGGCGTCGGGCGGTCGCCAGCCGTCGCGCCGGCGCCGCGCCCTCGCCTCGCGACAACGCGGGCCGGTGACAGGCCGGCGGGCTACTCGGCCGGGATCACGACCCGCGAGCAGGGAGGGGCGGGCTGTGAGGCGTCGCCGGTGTTCCTGACCGGGTTGTCGCGGGCATCGAGCAGGTCGATCGTGAGACGGCGGCCCCCGACCGCGACCTCCGCGTAGCTGAACTGGTTGGTGGCCGCGCACTGCATCCCGACCCCGCTCGGGGGCTGGGGCTGGAAGAAGAGCTGCGTGACCAGGGCACCCGCCGCCGGGTTGCCGACCGCGCTGTCGATCTCGCCCGAGAAGGTCTCGGTCGCGACCGGCCCGGTCGTGATGTCGAGCACGCCCGAGTCCTTGACGCCGGGGCCGCCGAGCGTGTTGAAGCGGGCGTCGTTGACCATGTTGGCGTGGACGTCGGTGGTCAGGAAGACCGCGTTGTCGACCTTCTTGTCGAGGAAGCGGAGGATGTTCTTGCGCTCCGCCTCATACCCCTCCCAGCGGTCATAGGGAAGCGCGTAGAACTGCTGGATCGGGACTTCGTTGAAGATCACCTTGAAGGTGGCCTTCGAGCCGCTGATGTCCTCCTTGAACCTGCGGAGCTGACGGGAGCCGAGCATCGTCCGGTTCGGGTCGTTGATCGCATCGAGGCACTGCTGGGCGATCGGGTTGGCGAGCGGCGGCGCGATCGCGGCGAACACGTTGCGGACGCTCTGCGGCGCGGTCGGGGCGAGATCGGGATCGCCGCTGCCGGCCGGGTTGTCGCAGGCCCCGTCGTAGTCGGCGCTGGCCGAGCGGAAGGAGCGCTCGTCGAGGAAGAAGACCTCGAGGTTCCTGCCCCAGCGGGCGCTCCGGTAGATGCCGTTCCGCTTCGAGAAGGTGACCGGGTTGTAGTCGCGGAAGGCGCGGACGCCGCGCTTGTAGAGCTTCTCGCCCTTGATCTTGTTGACGCCCTGGAAGACGCCGTCGTTGCTGTAGGGGAAGCGGCTCTCGTGGCGGGAGAAGTCGTTGACGAACTCGTGGTCGTCCCAGTGGCCGTAGTAGGCGGCGCTGCCGCGTGCCTGCGCCCACGGGTCCATCTCGAGGTTGGTCCTGTAGGCCTGCCACTTCTGCTTGACGGTGAGCGCGACGTCGTCGAGCGTGTAGCCGGGCACCTCCGTGTCGGAGTAGATCGTGTCGCCCATCAGGACGTTGAAGTCGTTGTCCTGGCGGCGGATCCGGTCCCAGACCCCGAAGTCGTTCCAGTAGGGATCGTCGCCGCCCGGCACCGGGCGCGCGTCCTGATCGCCGGAGAGCGCGAACCGGATCCGTTCGCTCGAGCCCTTCCGCGGGGCCGTCGCGAAGCGACCCGTCGCGCTGTGGCCGCCGCCCCGCCGGCAGAAGCGGTAGGCGTAGCGCCGATCCGGCTCGAGCCGGCGGATCCGCAGCTGGACGGTGAGGTCGTTGCTGCGCTTCGACTTGATCCGCCGCCCGTTCGGCAGCCGGCTCGGCCGGCAGGCGCCGAGCCTGCCGCTCCGCCGCAGCTGCAGGTAGACATCGCCGGGCCGCGTCGTCCGCGCCCAGAGGATCGCCGAGCGCGGGCCCACGTCGGCGGCGGTGACGCCGTACTTGAAGCCCTTCTGCTTCGCGGTGGCGCCCGGCGCGAGGGCGAGGGCGCCGACGAGGGTCGTGAGGACGAGGACGGGAACGAGACGGCGGCTGCTCATGGCGTCCATCAAACAGCGTCGGCCCTCACCGTGCAAGATGGATCCGGCGGCGAGATGCGCGCCAGCGGCCGGCCGCGGCGGGTGACGAGGAACGACTCGCCGGCGGCCGCGCGCTGGAGGAAGCGGGCGTAGCGGTAGCCGAACTCCTCGGCGCCGACGGTCTCCTCATCCGGCGGTCGGGCGAGATGGAGCTGGCCGGATTCGAACCGGCGGCCTCTGCCGTGCCACGGCAGCGCTCTAGCCAACTGAGCTACAGCCCCAGAGAACTCGTAATCGCTGGCCAAGTTTATCGCCGCCCGCTGGTTGTTCTTGGCCGGCTTCAGGCGGAGATGGATCGCGCTTCTCTCGGCCACCAGGTCGACCGGCAGGAAGTAGCACTCGTCCAGCTCGGCGCAATAGGCTGCCACGGCATCGATCTCGTCGCGACCGTACCTGCCACGCACGTACCCGTTGACCGGCGAATGGCGCGACGTCACGAGCGTCACCTTGACGACGTCGCCGTCCTTGCGAGCCCATTTGCATTGAACCCGTAAGAGCCGGTTATCGATCTCCAGTGCCAGGTCGCCCGCTTCGACCGCGGCGCGGTAACCGTGC
>CAZTGN010000072.1:6586-11186 GCA_964613275.1 uncultured Conexibacter sp.
ATCGGCCATAGCACCCCGATCCCGAGCGAGGCAGCACGAGCCGCGATCTCCAGCTCTGCGACCGCACCCTTTTGATTCGGGCCACCGCTCAACACGAACATATGTTCCCGTACCGTCCGGACGGAACGACGGCGCACGAGCAGGAAGCGGCATGTCCGGCGAGTATCCTCAGCCGTGAGATCGAGCCCGTGCGGAAGCGCGGACGATGGAGGGAGACCCCCGGGTGGACATCGAGAAGCAGTACGGCATCGACGAGCGTGGCGCGGCGACGGTGCCGAGCGCCGAGGCGCAGCTCGCGCGGCAGTCGTTTCTGACCTCGGTCTTCGGCTGGATGTTCCTCGGGCTGGCGTTGACCGCGGGCATCGCCGCCTACGTGGCCGCGAGCGGCGACATGATCGCCTGGTTCGAGGACCACCCGTGGGCGTTCCTGATCATGTTCGTCGGCCAGCTCGGGCTCGTGATCGCGATCTCGGCCGGGATCAACCGGATCTCCTACTCGGTAGCCGTCTTCCTCTTCGCGCTCTACGCGGCCCTCAACGGCTTCATCTTCTCGATCATCCTCGAGGCCTACACGACGGCCTCGATCGCGAGCGCGTTCGGCGTCGCCGCCGGCATGTTCGGCGGCATGGCCGCCTACGGCTACCTGACCAAGCGCGACCTGTCGGGAATGCGATCGATCCTGTTCATGGGCCTGATCGGCGTCATCATCGGCCTGGTCGTGAACATGTTCTGGGCGAACTCGGTCCTCTACTGGTTCGTCACGTTCGGCGGCGTCCTGCTGTTCTGCGCCCTGACCGCCTACGACATGCAGAAGATCAAGCAGATCGGCTCGAGCGGCGCCGACGCCGAGACGCTCCGAAAGGCCTCGATCCTCGGCGCGCTCTCGCTCTACCTCGACTTCATCAACCTGTTCCTGTTCCTGCTGCGGATCTTCGGATCGACGCGCTGAGGCCGCGCTGCCGGTGAGCGACGGGCAGCGAACCTGGGTCGTCTACCTCGCCGGCGAGATCCACTCCGACTGGCGTGAGCGGATCGCCTCGGGGGTGGCCGCGGCGGGGCTGCCGGTCCGCCTGACCGGCCCGGTCACCGACCACGCGGCGAGCGACGACTGCGGCGTCGCGATCCTCGGGCCCGAGAGCGAGAAGCTCTGGCACGACCACAAGGGCGCCGGGATCAACGCCGTCCGCACGCGCACCCTGCTCGCCGAGGCCGATGTCGTCGTCGTCCGCTTCGGGGAGAGGTACAAGCAGTGGAACGCGGCGTTCGAGGCCGGCCAGGCGGCGGCGCTGGGGAAGCCCCTCGTCACGCTCCACCCGCCCGAGCACGACCACGCGCTCAAGGAGGTCGACCGGGCGGCCTTGGCGGTCGCGCGCGAGCCCGAGCAGGTCGTGGCGGCCCTCCGCTACGCGATCAGCGGCGAGCTCTGACCCCGTCCACGGCGAGCTCCGACCCGCCCGCGACGGGATCAGCCGTCGACGTCGAGGACGATCTCGTCCCCGTCCCGCGACCGCACGCTGAGATCGAGATCGCAGCTCTCCTCGAGCTCGCGGAGCAGGTCGACGGGCTCGCTGAGCGCGACGTCGATCCGGGCCCGGCCGCCCGAGAACCGCTTGATCGAGATGTCGCCGGTGGCGCCGATCGAGTTCGCCGCATCCTCGAAGCGAACGAGCTGCGAGAAGTCGGCGAACGGCCCGACGTCGACGCTGACCCGGCGCCGTTCCGGGTCGCCGAGCTGCCCGCCGGCGAGCGCCACCCGCCCCGCCGCCGAGCGCGCCAGCGGCCTCGGTGGCGGCTCATCGGGACCGGCCTCCGACCCCGTCCCGACCCGGTCGAGCGCCCGCTCGACCGCGTCGAGAACGCGGTCGCGGACCCCCTCGCAGCGCGGATCGGTCGCGTCGGCGATGCGGGCGCTCGCCTCCGCCGCCTCGCGCAGCGCCTGCAGCCGGATCCGGGTCGCGGCGCCGCGGGCGCCGATCCGCATGTCCTCCAGCTGGCGGACCATCAGGGTCATCGTTCGCAGCCCCTCATCGGCGTGCGCCTGCGCGCCGGCGAGCTCGATCCGCAGCGTCCCGACCTCCGCCTCGGCCGCTTCGACGCGATGACGCAGGCGCTCCGTCTCGGCGTTCAGCGCCTCGACCTCGCGCTCGCGACCGCGCAACGTCTCGGCCCGGCGACCGAGCTCGGACTCGAGGGCTTCGATCGCCTCGCCCACCTCGGAGGGGCGGAATCCGAACAGGGAGCGGCTGAACGTCTCTCCAGCGATGAGCCGAGACTAGGCTTGGCGGCGGACGTCACCCGCGCCTTCGAGCTCGAGCCGCGGCGCCTCGCCCCAGAGCTGCTCGAGCCGGTACAGCTCGCGCGTCTCGGCGACGAAGACGTGGAGCACGCAGTCGAGGTAGTCGACCAGCACCCAACGGGCCTCCGGCAGGCCCTCGACACGGCGCGCGAGCAGACCGTCCTCGCGCTTGAGGCGGAGCTGAACCTCGTCGCTGATCGCCTTCGCCTGACGCTCGTTGCGCGCCGTGCAGATAACGAGGAAATCCGTGTATCCGAGCAGCACGGAGACGTCGATGACGACCAGCTCGGCGCCGCCCTTCCCCTCGGCGAGCGCGGCGATCCGCCGGGCCAGGGCCTCCGGCTCCATCAGGACGCCGCCCGGTAGAGCCCGCGCGCGGCGATCATCCGCTCGACCGGCTCCGGGACCATCCAGCGGATCGGCATCCCGGCCGCGATCCGCTTGCGGATCAGCGTCGAGGAGAGCCCGACCGGCGGCATCTCGATCCTGGCCGCCCCCGCCCTCGACCCGAGCCGGTCGAGGACTCCGTCGATCGCCGCCGGATCGAACCCCGGCCTGGCCGCAACCGCGAGCCGCGCCAGCTCGACCACCCGCTCGGGACGCTTCCAGCCCTCGAGGCCGGCGGCCACGTCGGCGCCCAGCACGAACGTCAACTCGCTCCCGGGGTCCTCATCGGCAAGCATCTCGAGCGTACGGTAGGCGAACGACGGGCCCTCGCGATCGACCTCGATCGCCGAGGCCGTGAGCCGCGGGGCGCCGTCCGCGGCCGCCTGCGCCAGCTCGAGGCGGACCGCCGGCCCGGGCTCGGGATCGATCCGCTTGTGCGGGGCGACGCCGGTCGGCACGAGCAGGAGCTCGTCGAGACCGAGCGACGCCACCGCCTCCTGGGCGAGCAGCAGGTGACCGATGTGCGGGGGGTTGAAGGCGCCGCCGAGGACGCCGCGGGCGCGCCTCACCCGCGTGTCTGGCCGCTGCCCCGGAGGACGTACTTGGTAGAGGTCAGCTCACGGAGGCCGATCGGGCCGCGGGCGTGCAGCTTCTGGGTCGAGTTGCCGATCTCGGCTCCCATCCCGAACTCGAAGCCGTCGGTGAACCGGGTCGAGGCGTTGACGTAGACGCAGGCAGCGTCGACGCCGCCCGTGAACGCGTCCGCGGCATCGGCCGAGGCCGTGACGATCGCCTCCGAGTGGCCGCTGCCGTGCCTGTTGACGTGGTCGACGGCGTCGGCGAGCGAGTCGACCACGGCCACTGCCATCTTCAGCCCGTGGTACTCGCGGTCCCAGTCCTCGTCGGTCGCGGGAGCCACCGCCACGGCGCCGGCGGCGGCCCGGGGCCGCCCGTCGCCGACGAGCTCGACGCCGGCGTCGTGAAGGTCGGTGAGGACCGCCGGCAGCAGCTCCGCCGCGAGCGCCCGATGGACGAGCAGCGTCTCCGCCGCGTTGCAGACCCCGGGCCGCTGGACCTTGGCGTTGTAGGCGATCCGGCGCGCCATCTCCGGGTCGGCCGTCGCGTCGACGTAGACGTGGCAGTTCCCGGAGGCGGCATAGAGGATCGGAACCTCGGCGACCTCCTCGAGCGCCGCTTTCAGCCCCTCACCGCCGCGGGGGATGATCAGGTCCACGAGCCCGCGCTGCTTCGCGAGCTCCCCGAGCTCCTCGCGACCGCCGCCGGCGACCGCCTCGACCGACCCCGCGGGCAGCCCGGCCTCGGCGACCGCCTCCGCGGCGATCTCGACGAGGACCGCGTTCGACGCGGCGGCTGAGCTCGAGCCCCGGAGGACCGCGGCGTTGCCGCTCTTCAGGCAGAGGGCGGCAGCGTCGATCGTCACGTTCGGCCGGGCCTCGTAGATGATCGCCACGACCCCGATCGGCACCCGGCGGTGCTCGAGCTCGATCCCGCTCTCGAGGGTGCGCTGCTCGAGCAGCTCCCCGACCGGATCATCGAGCGCGACCACCGCCTCGACGCCCGCCGCCATCGCCTCGATCCGCTCCTCGTCGAGGCGCAGCCGGTCGATCAGCGCCTCGTCGAGGCCGCCCTCGACGCCGCGCTCGAGATCGATGCCGTTGGCGTCGAGGATCTCCGCGGCCCGCCCGCGCAGGAGGCGGGCGAGCGCGAGCAGCGCCGCGTCCTTGCCGGCCGTGGCGACCGCGGGCAGAAGCAGCGACGCCGCGCGCGCGCGGCGGCAGACCACCATTACCCGCTCAGCCAATACCGCCAAGGCGGCAAAGGGTAGGGAATGCGCGAGCGGCGGCGCCGACGTGCGCCCGCCGCTGGGTTTCCTCGCCGAACTCGACGCGCTGGTCG
>CAZTGN010000073.1:0-931 GCA_964613275.1 uncultured Conexibacter sp.
CGCCGAAGATGCCGGCGAAGCGGCCGTCGGGCTCGACCGCGGGCAGCGCCGGCAGGCCGCTGTCGAGGACGCGCCGGGCGGCGGCGGCGACCGGCTCGTCGGCGCCGAGCGGGGCGACCTCACGGATGACTGTACGGACGATCGAGTCCGGCATTGGGCCTATACCACCACGTAACGGAGCAGGACGTAGCCGGAGGCGATCAGCAGCGAGGTCACCGCGACCGGGATCCCGATCCTGAGGAAGGACACGAACCCGATCGGATGGCCTGCCCGCTCGGTCAGGCCGGCGGCGGCGACGTTCGCGGCGGCGGCGATGATCGTCGCGTTGCCGCCGAAGCAGGCGCCGAGCGCGAGCGCCCACCAGTAGGCCGCGTCGCCGCCCTCGTTGAGCTCGTTGACGACCGGGATCATCGCCGTCGTGAACGGGATGTTGTCGACGATCGCGGAGCCGATGCCGCCGATCCAGAGGATGCCGATGAGCTCCGCCGTCCGATCGCCGCCGGTCAGGTCCTTGGCCGCGTCGGCGACGTGGCCGATCGCTCCCGTCTCCTCGAGCGCGCCGACCATCACGAACAGGGCGACGAAGAAGAACAGGGTCGGCCACTCGATCTTCGAGAGCGCCTGCTCGAGCGGGACCCGGGTGACGAGGAGCCCGACCGCCGCGCCGGTGAGCGCGACGGTGGCGGGCTCGATGTGGAGCGGCTGGTGGGCGAAGAACGCGAGCACGGTCAGGATCAGGACCGGGACCGTGCGACGGAGCTCGTCCGCGTCGCGGATCGAGGCCCCCGCGTCGAGCTCCATGACGTGGGCCCGGTTCTCCTCCTCGATTCGCAGCCGCGACCGGTAGTAGCCGTAGAGGCCGGCGACGACCACCGCGAACGTGACGACGGCGACCGGCGCGAGGTTGACGATGAACTGGTTGAAGCTGAGC
>CAZTGN010000073.1:941-11168 GCA_964613275.1 uncultured Conexibacter sp.
CGCGCCGGCGATGATGATGTTCGGGGGGTCGCCGATCAGGGTCGCGGTGCCGCCGATGTTCGAGGCGATCACCTCGATCACGATCAGCGGGATCGGGTCGACATCGAGCGCGTCGGCGAGCAGGAACGTGATCGGGACGACGAGCAGGATCGTGGTCAGGTTGTCGAGGAAGGCCGAAAGCAGCGCCGTCGTGCAGGCGAGGCTGAGCACCACCCGCAGCGGCTCGCCCCGGGAGAGCTGCCCGGCGCGGATCGCGATGTAGTCGTAGATCCCGGTCTGCTGCGTCAGGTAGACGAGGATCATCATCCCGGCGAGCAGGCCGATCGTGTTGAAGTCGATCGAGGCGACCGCCGTCTCCTGGCCGAAGCCGGGCACGAAGAGGACGACGATCGCGGCGCCGAGCAGCGCCACCTTCGTCCGGTGCAACCGCTCGCTCGCGATCAGCGCGAGCGCGATCAGGAACGTCGCGACGGCTACGGCCATCTCGCACCGGTGCGGGGATTTCGATCAGCGGTCGGCAAAACGAGCTGCCGACCAGACTTCCCGGCGCACCGGGACGGACGGTAGCGGACAGCGACGCCGGGGGCGGCTCCAACCCCCACCAAGGGTGGGTCGTCTCAACGACAACTATTGTCGGCGCGGCTACCCACCCGGCGCGGCGTCGGGGGGTGGGTCACCTCAACCCCGGCGGCCTCAGGCGGCCAGGATCACCCGGGGCGGACGCCGAGCGGGGCATCTGGACTCCGTGCGGGGCCAGGGCTGCCCAGCGGGTGAGGTCAGCGGCCGGGCTGCGGCAGCGGCGGCACCGGCTTGCGGCAGGCGGCCCCGGAGCACGCGGCGAGGTCCTCGGCGGCGTCGCGCAGGATCGCCTGGATCCGGTCGTAGCGGGGGTCGTCGTGGACGCTCTCGAGCTCCCACGGATCGCGCTTGAGGTCGTAGAGGCCCTCCTGCCCGTCGTCCTGCTGGTCGTAGCGGTAGCGCTTCGTCCGCACCGCGATGTAGGAGGGGACTCCTCGCGGGTTGGGGAAGGTCTCCAGCAGGGCGCCGCGGTCGGACAGCGTCTTCGGCTTGCGGGCGGCGTCGAGCAGCGAGATCCCGTCCAGCCTCAGCCCGACCTCGGAGCGGGCGCCGGCGATATCGACGATCGTCCGCGCGAGGTCGACGTTGCTCGCCACCCCCTTGATCCGCTTCCCGGCCGGGAAGCCCGGGCCCTCGATCATCAGCGGCACCCGCGAGGAGCCCTCGTAGGGCACGTACTTGACGCCGGCGGCCTTGCCGTTCTCGGTGATCGGGTCGCGGAGCCGGTGCTCGCCGAGGATCCAGCCGTTGTCGGAGGTGAAGACGATCACCGTGTCCTCGAGCTCGCCGGTGCGCCGGAGCTTGCCGACGACCTCGGCGACCATGTCATCGACGCCGAGGAGGCTGCCCATCCGCCCGCGCCAGTGGTCCTGCAGCTCGAGCGCCTGCTGCTCGGTCATCTGGGTCGGGAAGTAGGCCGAGAGCGTCGTCGGCTTGTCGGAGATGTCGGCCTCGTTGAAGCTCGGGTAGATCGGCATCTCCCGATCGGCGTAGACGTCGGCGTAGCGCGGCGGCGGCAGCGCCGGCGAGCCCTCCATCGTCGCCCCGGACTCGATCGCGACCGTGTGCGGCGCGTTCGGCGCCAGGTTCATGAAGTACGGCTTTCCGGACTTCGAGGCGTCACCGTTCGCGCGGTCGGCAAGGCGCGTGTAGACGTTGGTCGAGTAGTTGCGCTCGGTCCGCGGGTAGGTCTTCAGCCTGCCGTTGTGGTTCAGCGTCATCCCGTAGTAGTCGTAGGTCGAGGGGTCGACGCCGCCGTGCCAGTCGTCCCATCCCGGCGGGACCTCGGTCGGGTCCTGCTCGCCGTACTCGTTCAGGTACTTGCCGATGTGGATCGTCCGGTAGCCGGCGCGACCGAGCCAGACGGGCAGGGTCTCCGAGCCGTCGAGCATCCGGTAGCCGCCGTAGGGCCAGTTGTTCCAGAGGACGCCGTGGTTGTGCGCGTACTGTCCGGTCAGGAGCGTCGCCCGCGACGGGCAGCAGAGCGGGAAGTTGACGACGCTCCGATCGAAGCGGGTGCCGGCGTTGGCGATCAAGCGCCGGGTCTTGGGCATCGCCGACATCGAGCGGAAGTCCTGGTCGTCGGTCATGATCACGACGACGTTCGGCGGCTCCGGCTTCGCCGTCGCGGTAGCCGGGAGCGCGAGCGCGAGCAGCGCGGGAACGACGAGCAGCGCGCGGAAGAGCATCGAAGGCACCCTAGCACGTTATTGGGGGGCCATCAATAGGCAGCCGGCACAGGGTATGCTGCGCCCCGAATGACAGGCACCCGGACCCGCCTCGACCCCGACGTCCGCCGCGGGCAGATCCTCGCGGCCGCACGCGAGGTCTTCGTCGCCGAGGACTACGCGAACGCCTCGATGGAGGCGGTGGCGCAGCGGGCCGGCGTCACGACCGGCCTCGTCAACCACTACTTCGGAACCAAGCGCGACCTCTACCTCGCCGTGGTCGAGGATCTCGCCGCCGGCCTGCCGGAGATGGTCGAGGTCGACGACACCGGCCTGCCGCTGGCGCAGCTCGTCGATCAGAACATGGATCGCTTCCTCGACGCGTTCGAGCGCAACCACGAGGTCCTGTCGGTCCTGCTCGGCGATCGCGGCGGCCTTGGTCGCGACCCCGACGTCGCCGCGATCATGTCCCGTGCCCGCGACGGGATCGTGCTGCGGATGGCGGCGAACCACGCTCCCGGCGAGGAGCCCTCGCCGGAGCTGCTGCTCGCCCTCCGCGTCTTCCAGGGCGCCGCCGAGGCGGCGGTCAACGAATGGCTGCGCCGCGGCCGCGCCAGTCGCCAGGAGGTCCACGACCTGCTGACCCGAACGCTGCTGGCGATGCTCGCGGGCCTCTCGCGGCGCTGACCGACCGGCCGACGAGCCCGCCGGACGACTCCACCGGCCACCCGGCGGGGCGGGCGCCCTGCGGCGGATCCGGCTCGAGGACCACGACGGCACCCCCTGCGAGCTTGGCTCCGGCCCCCGGGACCGGGACCCGGGCCGGCGCTTGGACCGACCAGTCGCCCGCCGCCGCAGCGGCGGCCCGGCTACTGCTCGTAGCCCTCGACGGTGTCGGCGTCGCGGACCGAGGTGTTCTCGGGATCGAGCTCGAACTCCTCGTGGGCCTCGCGCTGCCGCAGCAGGTCCCAGCACTGGTCGAGCTGGACCTTGAGCTCCTCGAGCCGCTCGTGCCGCCGGTCGTCGGGGCCCTGGCCGACGGACTCCTCGAGCAGCCGCCGCTCCTCGGCGACGAGCGCCTCGATTCGGTCCCGCAGCGTCGCGTCGTCCACGGGCCCCACCCTAGCGGGCCGTCGCTCAAACGCCGAGAACGGCGCTCAGGCCGAGCATGAAGACGCCGCCGGCGAGGGCGCCGGCGAGCGCGTCGCGGCGGCGCTCGCGCCAGGCGTCGGGGAAGACCGACGTGATCACGAGCGCCAGCATCGCGCCGGCGGCGAACGCGAACGAGATCGGCAGCAGCGCGGCGATCTCCTCGACCAGCAGGTAGGCGATCACGGCGCCGATCGGCTGCGGGATGCTGGTCGCGATCGCGGCCCAGAACTGCGCCTGAAAGCCGTAGCCGGCGGTGGCCATCGGGATCGCCGTGCTGGTCCCCTCGGGGATGTTCTGGACCGCGATCGCGACGACGATGAACAGCCCGAGCCCGGCCGTCGACGAGGCGTACGCGGTGCCGATCGCAAACCCCTCGGGGAAGCTGTGGACGAGGAGGACGAGGAAGACGAGGACCCAGGTCCGATCGCCGTCGCCGAGGAGCCCCGGCGGCGCCTCGCCGACCAGCTTGCCGGCAACGAGGAGGAAGACCACTCCGGCCGCGAGCCCGAGCACGACGTCGCCACCGCTGCCCTCGTCGAGCGCCGGCAGCAGCAGGCCGACGATCGCCGCCACCAGCATCACCCCGGACGCAACCCCGAGCAGGGCGGCGCGGAGCTCCCGCGCACGCTCGCCGAGAATCGCGACCGGGATCACGCCGAGCCCGGTGGCGATCGTGGTCGCGGTCGCGACGAGGACGAGCTCGAGCATCCGCCAGTCCTACCGGGCGCGGGCCGGCGACGCGTTGCGGCGTCCCCGGAGCGGTGGCGCCCGCCCTCGAGGGCGCCCGGTCACCGACGAAAAGGGACGGCCCGTCCCGGGGGCGTCCGGTCACCGAACGAAGAAAGGGGCGGGCGGCCCGTCCCGGGGCACGGTCATCGACCAAAGGGCGGGCGGCCCGTCCCGGAGCCGCCCGCCCCGTCGTCCGCCGCAGGTCAGTCCTGGTCGCGGCGGATCAGCTCGACGTCGAGCGTGAGCTTGACCTTGTCGGCGACGACGGCGTTGCCGCTGCCGAGGGCGGCGTTGAAGCGCATCCCGTAGTCCTTGCGCGAGAGCTGCCCGGTCAGCTCGAAGCCGGCCCGCAGCTCGCCCTCGGGGCCGCGATCGACGCCGCCGAGCTCAGCGCGCAGCTCGATCGGGTTGGTGACGCCGTGGATCGTCAGCTCGCCGGCGATCCGGTAGCTCTCGTCGTCGATTCGCTCGACCGCGGTCGATTCGAAGCGGATCTCCGGGTAATCCTCGGCGTCGAAGAAGTCGGCCGAGCGGAGATGCTCGTCGCGCTGCTCCTGGTTGGTGCTGACCGAGGCGGCCCGGACGCTGCCGTGGGCCCGCAACCCGCCGTCCCCGGTGCTCTCGAGCCCGCCGTCGAAGTCGCGGAACTCGCCGCGCACGGTCGATACGCCCATGTGCTTGACCGCGAACGCGACCTTGGTGTGGACCTCGTCCACGATCCAGGTGCCCGCCGGAATCGCAATCCGCTCGGTGGTCGCTGTGCCCATCGTCTGCCTCCTGTCTGCAGTTACGCCTACAACTGTTGCTTGCGCAACTACCTTAGCAGATAATCCTTGCATACGCAATTACTCTCGCCGGCCTCGGCTGCCGTGGCGGCGCCGAGCGAGCGAGCCAACGCGAGAAGCCCCGGCATGCCGGGAAAGCTCGCGTTCGCTCCGCTGCCCTGCCCCCGGCGCTCGCGGCCCGGCGCGATCCGATCCGTACCCTCCGCGACCGTGGCCGCGAAGCCCGCGAAGATGTCGGCGAAGCAGACCCCGCCCCGGGTCGCGGTCGTGCTCGGGAGCGAACGGGTGACCCCGCAGGTGATCCGGGTCACCTTCGGCGGTCCCGGCCTCGAGGGATTCGCGGCGGGGCCGTTCGCCGACCACTACGTGAAGCTGCTGCTGCCGCCCGCCGGGGCCGGATACGAGGCCCCCTTCGACATCGAGCGGGTGAAGGCCGAGCTGCCGCGCGAACGGTGGCCGCGGGTCCGCACCTACTCGGTGCGGTCTTGGGATCCGGCGGCCGGCGAGCTCACGATCGACTTCGTCGACCACACCGGCGGCGGAATCGCGGGGCCGTGGGCGGCCGCGACGCAGCCCGGGGACCGGGTGCAGATGATCGGCCCCGGCGGCGCCTACTCGCCCGATCCGGCCGCGAGCTGGCACCTGCTGGTCGGCGACGCCTGCGTGCTGCCGGCGATCGCCGCCGCGTTGACGCGGATTCCGACCGGGGTCCCCGCGATCGTGGTCGCCGCCGTCGACGGCCCCGAGGAGGAGCAGCCGCTCCCCACGGCCGCCGCGCTCGACCTTCACTGGGTGCATCGCCACGCCGGAGCCGAGATCGACCCCGACCCGCTCGTGGTGGCAGTCCGCGAGCTCGCCTTCCCGCCCGGCCGCGTCCACGCCTTCGTCCACGGCGAGGCAGGCGCCGTGCGGGAGATCCGCCGCCACGTGCTCGTCGAGCGCGGGGTGCCGGTCGCCGACGCGTCGATCTCCGGCTACTGGAAGCGACGCCGGACCGAGGAGGGCTGGCGCGCTGAGAAGCCCGAGTGGAAGCGGCAGGTCGAGGCCGACCTGCGACTCACCTAGACCCGGGTCGGTCGCAATCGCCCGATCAGGGTGAACCGATCCGGGCAAGCCGCCGCATAGGATGGCGGCCGCGTCGTCAGGCCCGATCGAGGAGGACACGAAGATGCCGGAGCAGAACGAACACCCCCTGGCCGGGATCGCAGGCCACGAGTGGCTGCTCGAGGGTGCGCCGGACGGCGAGATCCCCGCCCACGGTGCCGACCCGGTCATCGCGATGCGGCTGATCGAGGAGGAGATCGTCCTCGACGGCATCCCGGAGCGCAACCTCGCCACCTTCGTCACCACCTGGATGGAGCCCGAGGTGCAGCGGCTGATCGCCGAGAACCTCCACCGCAACTTCATCGACCACGCCGAGTACCCGGTCACCGCCGAGATCGAGCAGCGCTGCATCCGCATGCTCGCCAACCTCTACCACGCCCCCGGCGAAACCACCGGTGCCCGCACCCAGGGCTCCTCGGAGGCGATCATGCTCGGCGCGCTGTCGCTGAAGTGGAAGTGGCGCGAGCGGCGCGAGGCGGCCGGCAAGCCGACCGACAAGCCGAACCTCGTCTTCGGCGGCGACGTCCACGTCGTCTGGGAGAAGTTCTGCCGCTACTTCGACGTCGAGCCGCGGATCGTGCCGCTGCAGCCGGACAAGTTCACGATCGGCCCCGAGGACGTCGAGCCGCACGTCGACGAGAACACGATCGGGGTCGCGGCCGTGCTCGGGACGACGTTCACCGGGCACGCCGACGACATCGGCGGCATCAACGACCTGCTACTCCGGATCAAGGAGCAGAAGGGGCTCGACGTGCCGCTGCACGTCGATGCCGCCAGCGGCGGCTTCGTCTGGCCCTTCCTCTACCCCGATCGCGCCTGGGACTTCCGGCTCGAGCAGGTCCGCTCGATCAATGTCTCCGGGCACAAGTTCGGGATGGTCTACCCCGGCATCGGCTGGCTCGTCTTCCGCGAGAAGGCCGACCTCGCCGAGGACCTCGTCTTCTACGAGAACTACCTCGGCAAGACCGACGCGACCTTCACGCTGAACTTCTCGACCGGCTCGGCGATGGTGCTCGCCCAGTACTACACGCTGATCCGCTTCGGCCACGACGGCTACCGGCTCGTGATGGAGGTGATGAAGCGCAACTCCTCCTTCCTCGCCGACCGCCTGCAGGCGATCGGCCCGTTCGAGATCGTCGGCGGCGACGCCGAGCAGCTTCCGCTCGTCGCCTTCCACCTCGACGACGGCGCCGACCTCCCCTACGACGAGTTCGACATCGCCTGGCAGCTCGCGGCGGAGCGCGGCTGGATGCTGCCCGCCTACACGATGCCGCCCAACGCCGAGGACGTGAAGATGCTGCGGGCGCTCGTCAAGCTCAACCTGACCCGGGCCCTGGTCGGCACCCTGGCCGACGACATCGCCGCCGCCTGCGAGACGCTCGCGAAGAAGGGCGGCGCGAGCAAGCACGAGCGGGCGAAGGTCAAGAGCGGCGTCGGCTACTGACCGCCGGCAACAGCAGGATCGCGCCGGCGAGAAAGCACGCGGCGCCGATCGCGGTCGTGAAGTTGGCGGTGGCGAGGTCGAGGACGTCGCCGGTCGCCGGGACGACGTATGACGCGACGGCCGAGATGCCGAACGCGATGCTCCCGATCAGGTTGACGACGGCGATCCGCATCGGTCCGCCACGGTGGCTGCGGCGGCCGAAGCTGCCGTTCACCGACCGGTAGGCGAGCGCGCTCGAGACCAGGAAGCAGACCGATCCGAACGCGTCCGGCGCCCAGACCAGCCGGTCGGTGGCGGACGTGCCGAGCGCGTCCTGCATCGCCTCGAAGGTGCTCAGGTTGAAGAAGAGCGTCCCGGCGAACTGGATCGCGGCTGCCCACCTGTCGACCGTGCCGCCGCCGGTGACCCGCGTCGTGACGAGCTGCAGCAGCGAGGCCGAGGTGAAGAAGATCGAGCCGACGAAGAACGTGATGCCGTCGGCGCTCGAGCCGACGAGCTGCACGTAGCCGGGGAACGGACCGACCACGAAGCAGACCGACCCGACCGCGAACAGGAGACCGATCCAGGTGTTCGCGCGCCGGGCCGCTACGCTCATCCGCGCGAGGCTATCCGTCGTGAGCTGCAGCTAGCTTCCCGGCGATGATCCGCGGCCGATTGCGACGGAACCCGGGTGCGCCGGAGCCTGGCGGCGAGCAGGTCGTCGAGATCGACCCCGCCCAGCTCAGCGGCATCTTCAGCGTCCCGGGATGGCTGCGGGACATCGGCCTGATGGCGTGGCTGCTGGTCGGGGTCACGCTCCTGATCAGCGGGCTCGTCTGGCTCGGCTCGCTCACGCAGGTGATCACGATCCCGGTGATCGTCGCCGGCATCGTCGCGGTGGTCGGCTCGCCCATCGTCGGCTGGCTGCATCGCCACCACGTCCCACGCGCGCTCGGCGCGCTGCTTCTGATGCTCGCCGTCGTCGCCGCCGGCATCGGGCTCGCCGTCATGGTCGTCGGCGGGATCGAGAGCCAGGAGAGCAGCATCGCCTCCCACCTCGACGACGCCAAGGGCACGCTGTCGGGATGGCTGCAGGATGCGGGGGTCGGCCAGGAGAAGGCCGAGCAGGCCAAGCAGGATCTCGGCAGGGGTGCCGCCGACGGCGTCTCGGCGCTGCTCGACGGGGTCCGCAGCGGCATCAGCGCCCTCTCCTCGCTCGCCTTCTTCCTCGCGATGACGATCCTCAGCCTCTTCTTCCTGCTCAAGGACGGCCCGGCGATCCGCGCGTGGACGGAGGCCCACATGGGGCTCCCGGCCCCGGTTGCCCGGATCGTCACCCAACGGGCGATCGGCTCGATGCGCGGCTACTTCCTCGGCACGACGCTCGTCGCCGTCTTCAGCGCCGTCGTCGTCGGGATCGGGTCGCTGATCATCGGCGTGCCGCTCGTCGGGACCATCGTCGCAGTCACCTTCATCGCCGGCTACATCCCCTACCTCGGCGCCTGGTCGGCGGCGATCTTCGCCGTGCTGTTGACGCTCGGCTCCGAGGGCACTGCGGCGGCCGGCGCGATGGCGTTCCTGCAGCTCCTCGCCAACGGGCCGCTGCAGCAGGTCGTCCAGCCGTTCGCGATGGGGACGGCGCTCGGGATCCACCCGCTGGCCGTCCTGATCGTGACGATCGCCGGCGGCGCCCTGTTCGGCACCGTCGGCCTGATCGTCGCCGCGCCGCTCGTAGCGGCGGTGGTGCGGATCTCCGCCGATCTCGCCCGTGCCCGCGAGGCCGAACGCCAGGCCGAGCAGGATCCGGGCGAGGAACCCGGCGCGGGACCGCCGGCTCCGGCACCGGGCTGACCGGGGTGGGCCTCACGCGGGCCCGCTGGCCACGCAGCTACGGCGGCTCGCGCCGGGGCGAGCCGACATGATTGCCGGCGACCGCCCGCACCTCGTCGACGAGCAGATCGAGGCACTCGGGGCGCTCGAGCAAGTCGGCCGGAAGCCGGTCGCCGAGCTTCCCGCGCAACTCAGCCAGCGCTCGAGCGTCCGGCACGATCCGGACCAGACCTGACTCGAGGTCGTTGACGCCGACGAGCTTCCGCTCCTCCCCACCGACGGTTCGGCTCCCCGGCACTCCCGAGCCGCGACGCTCTTCGTCGTCGGCCAGGAACGTGCGATGGGTCAGCTCCGGCGCCACGTAGCCGACCACCGCCGCGTAGCGATCGCGAAGCCGGCTGATCACCGAATGGAGCTGCGTCGCCATCCGGTTGTGCATCTCGACGTAGGCGGCCCGCTCGTTGTCGCCCCAGCGGCCGTCGACAACGGTGCAATCGGGACGCCAGTCGGGGACGATCCCGCGTTCCTCGAAGAGGCCGGGGTCGTCGTAGCGGCCACAGGGGCTGAGCTCCCCACGCCAGTGATAGATCGACTCGTAGGGGACGTAGGCGAACGGCTCGGAGATCACGGCCCGATCGATTCGCAAGCCGTGGCCGACGAGCCGCGCGTTCGAGAGCAGCGCCGGGCCGAGATCGCTCGCGAGACCGGCCGGCGGATCACCCGGGCCCTCGGGCGCGAAGCCCGCTTCGATCAGGCGCGTGTTGATCGCGACGTGCTCGGCGGAGAGCGTGTACGGCTTCGTCTTCTGGCAGGGAACGAGGAGCAGCAGGCGGGCCCCCTCGCCGTCGCCGGGCTCGAAGTCGTCACGCGCCCAGGCGAGGAACCGCTGCACGATCTCCAACCCGAGCGCTTCGAAGTTCTCCTGCGGGCAGAAGAACGTCAGTCGCTCGTCGAGCGA
>CAZTGN010000074.1:0-10931 GCA_964613275.1 uncultured Conexibacter sp.
CTTCGCACGCCCGAGTCCGAAGGATTCCTTGTTGGCGTCGGCGAGGTAGACGAGCAGCACGAGCCGGTCACGGCGACCGGTCAGGGGAATGTTGTACGGCAGCTCAGTGTGTACCCCGGCGTTGACGGGAAGATGTTTCTCGAGCGCGAAGGCCGCCACGTTGCGTCCCTCGTGGCGGTACACCCCGCCGATCCAGTCGCCGGTACTGGCTCTCGCGACCTGGGGTTGGGACGGGTCGGAGGAGACATGCTCAGTCCATTGGGTGCCATTCCACCACCGCTGCCCGCCGCCTTGGGGATCGACATACCAGCCTGGGGGCGGGGGCACAGACGCCATTTCCATGGAGCCTCTATCGGCTGGAAGGATGAGGGCTTTAGCTTGCCTGGTGCACCGGGTCGCCAAGCGATCGCCCGGCTGGCACCCATTGATGTCGGCGACCGCGAGTGTCGGGAGGACGAGTGGGTTTCCGGTGCGGAACGCCGCTTCCGAACCTGCGTCGAACGTCGTGTGTGAAGTGCGGACGGGCGTTGCGAGATGGCGATTGAGAACGGAGTGAATCTCGTGGCGTTTTCTTGGCGTCATTTGGCCCGCAAACGGCTTGAACAAGCGGTATGGCACCAGCTTCCCAAGCTGGTGACGGGGGTTCGATTCCCCTCACCCGCTCTCTGTCCGGGCTCACGGGGAGTGGTCCATGTCGCGACTCCGGTGGGACCTGCGCCGCCACTCGCTGTCCGCGGCTCCCGGCGGGCGCTCTCTAACCTTCCCCGCCGATGCCGAACCGTGGATTCATCGCCGTGCTCGCGGCGGTCGCCTTCATCGCCCTGCTCGGCTTCGGGCTGATCGCGAAGGGCGCCGAGGACGTCGCCATCGGCGAGCCCGCCCCGGACGCGCCGATGCCGCGGCTCGACGGCTCCGGCGAGACGCGGATCGCCGACTTCCGGGGCAGGTGGGTCCTGGTCAACTTCTGGGCCTCGTGGTGCCGTCCCTGCGAGGAGGAATCGCCGGCGATCGAGGCGTTCGCGGACCGCAACCGCGACCGCCTGGTCGTGCTCGGGATCAACTCCGAGGACAACAGCGTCGATGCCAACGACTTCATCGACCGCTACGGCCTGAGCTGGCGGATGGTCGAGGACGACGGCGAGCGGATGGAGACCTACGGCGTGCTCGGGCTGCCGGAGTCGTTCCTAGTCGATCCGAACGGGGATCTGGCGCTGATCCAGCGCGGCCCCGTCGATGAGCAGTTCCTCGCCGAGCGGGTCGAGCCGCTGCTGCGGGGGGCGACGGTGGAGCCGTGAGACCGCTCGCCGCCCTCCTCGCGGTCGCGGTCGTGCTGGCCGCCGTCCCGGGCGCCCCCGCCGCCACCGGCGCTTCTCTGTCGGACATCGAGGACGAGGTCATGTGCACGATCTGCGGCACGACGCTGCAGCTCTCGAGCTCGCCCCAGGCCGAGCGCCAGCGTGCGTTCATCAACGACCTGATCGCGCAGGGCGAGAGCAAGGAGGAGATCAAGGCGGCCCTGGTCGACGAGTACGGCCCCGAGGTCCTGGCCGTGCCCGGCGACGACGGCTTCGACCTGCTCGGCGGCTGGATCCTGCCCGCGGCCGCCGTCCTCGCCGGCGCGACGCTGGTCGTGCTCGCGGCGCGGCGCTGGCGCCGCGACCAGCGACGCGCCGACGACGCCGGCCCGCCCGCCCGCGGCGCCGACCCGGACTCCGAGGACGAGCGCCGCCTGCGCGAGGACCTGCGGCGCTACGACGCCTGAGGGCGACCGGGCCGGGCGCGACCGGCGCCGATCAGCGCCGCGGCCGGACGACGAGCGTCCGGGTCGGCGAGAGCGCCGGCGTCAGGTAGGGCCAGCGGCGCTCGCGGCTGACGCGGAGACGGAAGCGGAAGCGGGTCGGCTCCGTGTAGAAGCGGTCGAAGCGGTAGCGCATCCGCCAGCGCCCGCGCCCGTCGGTCCGGAACGCATGGCCGACGGTGCGAAACCGGCGCAGGCCGCCGCCGCGGGCCTGCAGCTCGACGAGCTTGCCCTTCGGCATCGCCGCCCCGTACGCCCCGATCGAGCCCCGGAAGACGACCCGGCGGCCGGCGCGGATCCGCGCCGGCAGCGGATCGAGCCGAGCGGTGCCGCGGACGGCGGCGACGACCGGCGCAGCGGCTGATCCGAGGTAGCGGCGCGAGCCCTCGTAGCGGACGGCAACCGTGCGCGAGGGACCGCGGGTGAGGCGGGCGCTGATGCGTCCGCGATCGTCGGTGGTCAGGGTCCGCCCGACGGGCTCGAGCGACGAGCCGGGCGCGAACCGCTCGACGAGCTCGACATCGGCTCCGCCCACCGGCTCCCCGTCCTCGCCGCGGAGCACGGCCGCGATACGCGGTCGGCTGCCGTAGCCGATCTCCGCGCGCTGACGCCCGCCCACCGCCGCCCGAAGCAGGGTTCGGTCGCGGAGCGGGAAGTCGACGACCATCGGGCGCCCGTCGGTGCGGCTCGTGCTGACGGCGAGGTTGCCGGCGACGTCGGTCGCCGTCGCCCGGAAGACGTAGGGGCCGGGCGGCTCGGCGGCCGAGTCGACGCGGGCCTGCAGCTCGCCGCCGACGATCCGGCTCGGCAGCTCGCGCCAGGCACCGCCGGCCAGCGGCCGGTAGGAGATCGACGCGGCGGCGACGCCCGAATGACGATCGAGGACGCGGGCGCGGATCAGCTCGGGGTCGGCGCGGTCCTCGGCCGCCGCGAAGGCGAGGGCCGGTGGGGAGTTGTCGACGTGGACCGTCCTCGTCGCGCAGCCGGGCGTCGCGTCGCGGCCGTAGTCGAACGCGCAGACACGGAGCTCGTTGGCGCCGTCGGCGAACGGGCGCGCGGTCGTGTCGGCGCCGGCCTGCGCCGAGTAGCCGGGCGGGCACGGACGCATCCGCCGGACCTGCGGAGAGCCCGCGATCACGTCGCACGGAACCGTCTGCGACGGGGCCACCGCGACGCCGTTCACCGTGACCGCGAGCCGCCGTACGCCGGAGCCCTGGTCGGATACGACGGCGCCGAGGGTGCCGGTGCCGCGATGCCATCCCGGGTTGCTCAGCGACCCGCCGGCCGCCGGCACCGGAGCCATGCGGTCGTCGACCGTCAGCCGGACCGATCGCAGCCAGGCCTTCGCCTGGTCGCTGGCGGGACAGCCGCGCGCCCGCTCGCAGGCCAGGGTCGCGGCGAAGCCCGCGCGGCCGCCGTCGCCGAGGGCGCGACCGTAGCCGACGAATCCGCTCGCGTCCTCCGCGCCGGTCGCGATCCTGCCCACCTCGGCGCCGTCGCCGTCGAGGAACGAGAGCCGGGCGACGTGGCCGACATCGTTACGGAGCCGCGCCTCCGCGCTCACCGCGACGATCCGCGAACCCGGCGGCGACTGCCACGAGATGCGCCCGTAGCGGCCGCGCTGCGATCCGGTGATCGGCCTGATCTGCAGGGAGTTGCCGTCCTCGTCCTCCTCGCACCGGTAGAGGAACCCGTAATCGCCGCCGTTGACGCGGTCGAACCCTGCGTCGGCGAAGGCGCGGTTGGCGCGGTCGCACTGCACGACCTCGTAGCGGCCGGCGGCTGCGGCAGGTGGATCGAGGCCGGCGGCGAGGAGGACGGCGGAGGCGGCGAGGAAGGCCGCGATCGCGCGCGTGAGGATCGGCGGGCGGGTCTTGGGGATGGCGATCATCGCTGGTGCTGCTCCTCGTTGGGTCCGGGGCCGCGGGCGCGGCGCTCGACCCGGCTAATCCCGGCCCCGGCGATGCCGCCCCGCGCCGACGGCGACCGCGGCGAGCGCCTCGCGCACCGCGGCCGCCGGCCGCCGATCCGCGCCCGCGCGCGCGAGCGCTCGCCGAAACGCTCGGCGGGCCACGGGGTCGAGCGCCGGCAGGATCAGCTCCAGCTCGGCACGCAGGGCGGGGTCGCGGGCAAGCACGCCGCGCAGGGCCTCGAGCTCCTCGACGGAAGGCTCGTCCTCGTTGATCGCCGGCATCCGAAGGGATAACCCCGGCGGCGGCGATCGCGCCCCCCTGCGCCTCAGGCCTGCCCGGCGCCGCCCTCGATCAGGACCGCTGCCGCTGCCGCCAGCGCCGACCCGCGCTCGGTCGACGGGTCGAGCGCGACTTCCACCCCGCCCGCGTAGCGGACCCGCGCGAACGGCCTGCTCCGCATCCGCCGCCGGCGCAGGTACGCCCGCCCCTCCTCGCCGTAGGAGCTGACCCGCTCGAGCAGGAAGCGATGCGGCTTCTCGATCATGCCCCGTCGAGCCCGCGGAGCGCGGCGCGGAGGTCGCAGAGCATCAGCGAGGCGAGCGCGAAGCGATCGGCGACGGCGATGATCGTTCCACTCCCGCCGCGGACGACGAAGACCTCGCCGCCGTCGGTCGCGACGTGGACGTGAACCGGGGCCGGGCGCGCCGGATCGGCGGCCGCCTCCCAGATGCGCCGCGCCTGAGCGGCCCAGTCGTTGTCGGCGCTGGCGGCGAGCAGCTCACCGCCGGGGTCGAGCACGGCACAGGCGCGAATCCCGGCTCCCGCGCCGAGCTGCTCGACCGCCGCGGCCGCGGCATCCGTGGCTGCCGTCGCGCTCACCGCCGCCCTTACCGGCCTTCAGCCTTCATCTGCGGGAAGATAGCGGCGTGGATCTCGTTCGAGGCTCATGGATCGCGGTCGTCGCGGGCTGCCTGATCGCAGCGCTGCTGGTCGCGATCAACGGCTACACCGGCTATGCGATCACGCTGATCGCCGTCGGGCTGGCCGCCGCGGTGAACCTCGCCTGATCGCCGCCCGGCACGGTCAGCCCTGGCGGTAGGGGCCGCGGCTCTCGCGCGGGTGATAGGAGCCCTCGGGCTCGACGTGGATCAGGACCTCGGCACCGGTCAGCTCGGCCTCGATCGCGTCCCGGAGCCGGTGCGCCTCGCGGTGGGCGTCCTCGAGGGTGGTGCCCGACCGGAACTGCACATGCAGGTCGACGTGGCGGCGGGAGCCGGCCCTCCGCCCGCGCAGCTTGTGATAGCCGGCCATCGCCGGCGGTCGGGCGTCGGCGATCACGCGCTCGATCCGGTCGAGCTCCTGGTCGGGCAGCGCCTCGTCCATGAGGACGCGGCCCGATCGCAACGCGAGCCGCGCTCCCGTCCAGACGATCACTCCGGCGACCAGCAACGCCGCGATCGAGTCGAAGGCCGCGGCGCCCGTCAACTCGACGAGGACGAGGCCGACGAGGACGGCGATCGAGGTCAGAGCATCGGCTCGCAGGTGCGCGGCGTCGCCCTCCAGGGCCGGGGACTCGAGGGCGCTCGCCCGTCGGTAGAGGAAGCCGGAGACGGCGAGGTTGACGGCGATCGAGACGGCGATGACGGCGATGCCGATGCCGACCGATTCGATCTCCGCGCCCTGGACGAGCCGGCGCACCGCCTCGATGACGATGATGGCGGCTCCGAGCAGGATCAGCATCGCCTCGGCTCCGGCGGCGACGTTCTCGGCCTTCTCGTGGCCGTAGTGGTGATCCTCGTCGGCGGGCTCCTCCGCCTTGCGGACCGAGAACAGCGCGATCAGCGAGGCGAGCAGGTCGATCGCCGAATGGACCGCCTCGGTCAGGATCGCGATCGAGCCGGTGAGGATGCCGGCGACCACCTTGAGGGCGATCAGGGCGCAGTTGGAGACGACCGAGAGCCACGCCGCCCCGGACCTCGTCGCGGTCATCTCGACTCGTCGATGGCGGCAGCGATCGCTCTCGCGGCGCGGCCGCGGTGCGAGATCGAGTGCTTCTCCGCGGCGCTGAGCTCGGCCATCGTCCGGCCGTCCGCGAGATCGTCGGGAACGAAGGCCGGGTCGTACCCGAACCCGCCCCCGCCGCGGGGACGCTCGGCGAGCGTACCCTCGCAACGGGCCTCGCGGACGATCTCCCCGTCGGCATCGACGTAGGCGATCGCGCAGACGTAGGCCACCGAGCGGTCCTCGGCCGCGCGCATCCGCTCGAGCAGGAGCGCCAGGTTCTCCGCGTCGCTCGCGTCGGGTCCGGCGTAGCGGGCGGAGTGGACGCCGGGGCGCCCGCCGAGCGCACCGGCGGCGATCCCCGAGTCGTCGGCGATCGCCGCGCGTCCGGTTCCGGCGTGTGCCGTGCGCGCCTTGGCGAGCGCGTTCGCGGCGAAGGTCTCCCCGTCCTCGGGCGGGAGCACGACGGTCTCGGGAAGCGGCTCGAGATCGATCGCGGTCAGGATCGCGCCGAGCTCGGCGATCTTGTGACGGTTGCGGCTGGCGACCACGACCGAGCGCCGCTGCCGCCGCCTCACCCCCCCACGACCTCCGCCTGGATCGCGTGCAGATCCGTGATCCCGGCCTCGGCCAGCGCCAGCAACCCGTCGAGGGAGGCACGGGAGAGCGGCATCCGCTCCGCCGTGGCCTGGACCTCCACGAGGCCGCCGTCGCCGGTCATGACCACGTTCGCATCGACCTCCGCCCGCGAGTCCTCCGAGTAGTCGAGATCGCAGAGCGACTCGCCGTCGACGACGCCGACGCTGAGCGCCGCGACCGACCCCGTCAACGGCAGCGCCGGCAGCTCGCCGGCCTCGACGAGGCCCGAGAGCGCGAGCACGAGCGCCACGTAGGCACCGGTGATCGAGGCGCAGCGGGTTCCGCCATCGGCCTGCAGGACGTCGCAATCGACCCAGACCGCCCGCTCCCCGAGCGCCTCGAAATCGACGACGACGCGCAGCGCCCGGCCGATCAGACGCTGGATCTCGACCGATCGCCCGTCGGGACGCCCGCGCCTGGAGTCCCGCTCCTTGCGCTCGCCGGTCGAGGCGGGCAGCATCGCGTACTCGCCGGTGACCCAGCCGCGGCCGCTCCCCCGCAGCCAGCGCGGGACCTCGTCCGCGATCGACGCGGTGCAGATGACGCGCGTCTCACCGATCGAGATCAGGGCCGAGCCGTCGGCGGTGCGGACGAAGCCGGGCTCGATCGCGACCGGACGCATCTGCGCCGCCGACCGCCCGTAGCTCCGCGCCGCCGCTGCCATCGGGCGCAGTGTCCCAGATCGGCGACCGGCCGCCGAGGCGACCGGCCGCCGGTCGGACGTCAGCCGCCGAAGGTGATCTTCTGCACCCCCTGGATGATCTTCTTGGTGATCGCCTCGGCGAGCTCCTTGCCGATCCCCGACAGGCTGCCGAGGCCGCCCACCGCGGCGACCATCCCGCCCATCAGCGCCGCGACCAGGAGGACCAGGCCCACGTACTCGACGGTTCCCTGGCCCGCCTCGGATGCGAGCCGTCCCCGCAGGCGCTCCGTGGCGCCGGCCAGACGACAGTGGATGAGACCGAACATCGCGTACATCGCGGACTCCCTTCCCGGCTCGTGCCGGAATCGCTTGACGCAGTCGATCCTTCGCCGCCGCCGGCAACCGATCAATGCCCGGGTGTGCCGATCCTCGGTCGATGCAGTGCCGGTTCCGTCAATTCGGGCCCCGTCGATCGCTCCCGATCGCGTAACCTGCGGCGGCCGATGGCTCGTTGGAGAGGGATCTTCGGTCGCAAGGGCAAGCGCGACAGCGAGCACGAGACGAGCGCGACCGGGGGTGACGACGTCGGCGATCCCGAGACGGCCCTCTACCCCGGCACCGCACGGCGCGGCGCCGACGAAGACCCGTCGAGCACCGACGACTGGGAGCAGGCCCCGGAGCCGACCGCGGGCGACCGGGAGGAGAAGCCGCACGGCGGCGAGCGGCGCGGGCGGGTCCCGGCGATCGAACCCGACACCGGCACCGCCGAGTGGGCACCGCCCTCTCCGGTCAGCGGCCGCCGGCGGCCGCCGGCGGACGAGGGCGAGGACGACGACTCGGAGCGCGGAGCCGGCGATGAGGCAGGGACCGGGGCAGCGGCCGTCGACGCCGAGCAGGCCGAGGAGGCCGAGACGGACGGGCGGGCCGGGCAGGACCAGGAGGCTGGGACGGACCGGGAGGTCGGTGCGGACGTCGAGGCCGGGCCGGTGGAGCAGGCCCCGACGACCGAGAAGGCCGAGGCGGCCGAGGCGGACGGGCAGACGGAGCAGGGCCGGGAGGCCGAGGCGGACGGGCAGGCCGAGGTGGACGGGAAAGGCGGGCCGGCCGCGGCCACCGCACCTGACAGCGGGCCGCAGCCCGGAGCCGCCGCGTCCGATCCCGGCGGCGAGTCCGCCGCCGGGATCGATGCCGGGGGCGACGCCGAAACCGAAGACGGGCCCACACCCACCGCGGGAGCGGAGGCCGGCGAGGCGCCCCCGGCCCCCGATGTGGCGGCACGGGCGGCGGAGATGCGCTCCCACGAGGAGATACTCGCCCTGGAGCGGAACCTCGAGCAGGCCCAGGCGGCCGCCCGCGGCGAGATCGACGACCTGACGGAGCGCCTGCACGAAGCCGAGATCCGCGCCCAGCGGGCGGAGGAGCGGGCCGAGCGGGTCGAACGCGAGCGGGACGAGGTCGAGGCCCGAGCCCGCGAGCAGGCGACGATGTGGCTGCGACAGCAGGTGACCAAGCTGAAGGCGGAGGCGCGGCAGCGGGTGCGCGATGAGGTCGAGCGGATCCGCAGCGAGGCGGCTGCCGGGGAGGCCCCCGGCGCGGCAGCGAGTTTCGAGGCCGAAGGCCTGCGCAGCGAGCTCGAGCTCGCCCGGGAGGAGGCCGAGGCGCGAGTCGACGAGGCGCGCGAGAGCGGCCGCCGTGAAGCCCTCGAGAACGTCGCCGGCGATGAGATCGAGCGCCGCGTCGAGGCGGCGCGCCGGGAGGGACGGGCGGAGGCCGAGGTCGAGCGCGACCCGGAGACCACCGTCGAGGAGCTCGCGCAGCGCGCTAACGCCGCCGCCGATGAGCGGGTCGCGCGAATCGAGGCGGATGCCGACGAGCGCATCCACTCCGAGGTCGCGGTCGCCAGGCAGGCTGCCGAGGAGCGCTTCGCCGCCCTGCTCGCCGACCGCGAGCGGGAGCTGCAGGCCGAGCGGGAGGCGCGGGCGCGGGCGGTGGCCGATTCGCAAGGGCGGCTCGCGCAGCTCGAACGACAGGCGATCGAGGCCGCCGAGCGGGTCGCGACGGCCGAACGCAGCCTCGAGGAGGAGAAGGAGCGGCTGCGGGCGGACTCCGCGGCCCAGCTCGATGTTGCGACCGAGCAGGCCCGCGCCGTCGCCGAGGCCGCCGTCGCCGAGCGGATGCGCGACCGGGAGGAGGAGCTGTCGGAGGCGATCGCGGCCGCCGAGCGCAGCGAGCGCGAGGTTGCGGCGAAGGTCGACGAGGCCGAGGAGAGGGCCCGCGCTGCGGAGGAGCGCGCCCGTGAGATCGAGACAGAGGCCGCCGCCGCGATCAGCGAGGTCCGGCAGGCAGCCGCCGACTGGCTCCGGGACCAGCTCGGAGCGGCGCGGACCGAAGCCGGCTAGGGCCTCCCGACCGCTGGCGCCGCCGCGGCTTCGGCCGGAGTCGGTTCGGGCAGGGGACGATGCGGGCATCAGGCGGCCGGCGAGCCGCGGGACGTCGCGCGTGGGGGCCGATGCCCATCGAGTGGCACGTTCTCGGCCGTAGGGGCCGGATTCTTGCCACTCGACCGGATCCGGGCGAGCCCGCCGGGACCGCCTCCCCGCTCCGGCCGTGATCCACTTCCGCCGGTGCCTGCGCGAGCCCACCGTCCCGGCACGGGCGGGGCACCGGTCGCGGCGGCGCGACGCTCAGAGCGCCCCGCGCCAGCGATCGATCGAGCCGACCCGCGCGACGGCCTCGGACACCAGGGGCACGGGTTCGATGTCCGGCGCCGACCCGTTGCCGCCGAGCGCGTCGAGCGTGGCCAGCACCGATCGCGCCAGCGCGCCGCGCTCGTAGCCGCCCTCGAGGCAGACGAGGATCGGCGCGCAGAGCACGCGCCCGAGCTCACGGACGTGCGCGGCCATCGCCGCGTAGTCAGCGTCCCCGAGCAGGCAGCTCGCGAGCGGATCGGCGGCATGGGCGTCGTAGCCGGCCGAGACGACGAGCAGATCGGGCCGGAACGCGAGCGCTAGCGGCCCGACGACGTGCGCGACGAGGCCGGTGAACTCGGCGCCGCCCGCCCCCGGCGGGACCGGCAGGTTCACGGTTGCTCCGGAGCCGGCACCGCTCCCGATCTCGGCTGCGGCGCCGGTGCCCGGGTAGAGCGGCCACTGGTGGATGCTCAAGTAGAGGACGTCGCCGCGCTCGCGGAAGATCTCCTCGGTCCCGTTGCCGTGGTGGACGTCCCAGTCGAGGACGAGCACCCGCTCGGCGCCGCCGAGCGCGATGGCGTGGGCGGCGCCGACGGCGGCGTTGTTGAACAGGCAGAAGCCCATCGCCCGACCCGACTCGGCGTGGTGGCCGGGCGGCCGCATGCCGCAGAAGGCGACGTCGTGCTCGCCGGCGAGCAGTGCCCGCGCGCCCTCCGCGGCGGCGCCGGCCGCCCGCAGAGCGGCCTCCCAGGAGGCCTCCACGGCCACGGTGTCGAAGTCGATCGGGCCGCCCCCGGCTGCGCAGAGGCGCTGGATCGAATCGACGTGGCGCGTCGAGTGGACCCGGGTCAGCCACGCGCGCTCCGCCGGCGGCGGCTCGGCCCGCTCGAGCCCGGGCCATCCCGCCGACTCCAGCGCCGACTCGATCGCTTCGATCCGGCCCGCGTTCTCGGGATGCGGCCCGGTGTCGTGCGCGAACGAGGTCGGATGGCGCAGGTAGAGGGCCATCGGCAGGCGGATACGGTACTGCGGTCTTGACCTCCCGCAGCCCGAGCTCCGATCGTCGCGACGGCGCGGCGGACATGGCGATCGTCGGCGCCGGCGCCGCCGGCCTCCACGCGGCGCTGGAAGCCGCCGAGGCGGGCGGGCGGGTCGTCGTCATCTCCCGCAAGCCCTTGACCGAGACAGCGAGCTTCCAAGCCCAGGGCGGGCGCGCGGCGGCGGTCGCAGCCGACGACTCGCCCGCC
>CAZTGN010000075.1:0-3630 GCA_964613275.1 uncultured Conexibacter sp.
ATGATCCAGGAACGGGTAGCGCCCCTCGACCGCGTGCGCCATCGCCACGCGGTCGCCCTGCGCGGCGAGCAGGTAGGGCTCGAGCAGCGTCGTGACCTCGAGCCACGCGGCGCGTTCGAGCGGCTCCCAGCTCGCGAAGCCGTCCGGCAGGGCGTCGCGAAGCGGCGCGAGCGCATCGTCGACGCTGAGGCCGGCGACGACGTCGTCCCGGTAGAAGGAGCGGACCCAGGCGGTCGAGTCGATCCTCGTCCTGTGCGAGGCGAGGGGATCGTCGCCGGCTCCCGCCTCGAGCAGGAATCGCGCCCAGCCCGGGCCGCGGCGGGCGCCGCTGGGGCCGAGGTGCGGATAGAGCTCGGCGAGGAGCTCCAGCGCCCGCTCCGGATCGCCACGGTGGCGGTCGCGAATCGCGACCTCCTTGAACAGGTCGTAGCCCCAGAAGAGCTCGTCCGCGCCCTCACCCGTGACGACGACCTTGAGATCGTGGGCGTGGACCTCGCGAGCCAGCAGGTAGAGCGGGACCGGGGCGGTCCGCACGAGCGGCGTCTCGGCGTGGCGGACGACGTCGGGGAAAGCGGCCGCTATCTCGGCGGCGCCGGCCTCGACGACGTGGTGGCTGGTGCCGAGCGCGCGCGCCACGAGCTCCTGCTCGGCCCGCTCGTCGTAGGCGGGATCGTCGAAGGCGACCGAGAACGTCCGCAGCTCCCCCTCCTTCTCGACCTGGGCCAGGGCGCTGATCAGGCTGGAGTCGAGCCCGCCGGAGAGGTAGGCGCCGACCGGGACGTCCGCCCGCAGTCGCAGGGCGACGCTGTCCCTCAGGAGGGGCTCCAGGTTCTCGAGGCCGGGCTCGGCGGCCGGCTGATCGGGCCCGGCCCGCCACCAGCGCCGCCGCTCGACGATCTCGCCACGCTCCCAGACGAGCAGGCCGCCGGGCTCGAGCTGGCTGACCCCGGCGAACGCGGTCAGGGGGGCCTGCGGCGCCCACAGCGTCAGGACCTGGTCGAGGCCGGCGAGGTCGACCGCGGGACGGACCTCGCCCGATGCGAACAGCGCCTTCGCCTCCGAGCCGAAGACGATGCCGCCGTCATCACGGTGCGAGTAGCTCAGCGGCCGCACGCCGAAGCGGTCCCGGATCAGGGTGAGTCGCCGCGGTCGCGGCTGCCACCAGGCGAGCGCGAACTGGCCGTTGAGGCGGTCGAGGCCGGCGAGCCCCTCGTGCTCGAGCAGCGCGTGGACGACCTCGGTGTCGCTCCGCGTGCGGAAGCGGATGCCCTGCGCGCGGAGCTCCTCGCGCAGCTCGGGATGGTTGTAGACCTCGCCGTTGTAGACGAGGACGCTGCCGCCCTCGTCGCCGATCAGCGGCTGCCAGCCGTGCTCGAGGTCGACGATCGAGAGCCGCGTCGAGACGAGTCCCGCGCCCGGGTCGAGCAGGAGGCCGAAGCCGTCCGGCCCGCGATGGCGGATCGACCGCGCCATCCGCAGCAGCGCCGCCTCCTCGACCGCATCCCCCGGATCGGTGCGGACGATCCCCGCGATCCCGCACACGTCAGGACTCCGGAGAGAAGACCACAGCCGGAGCCTGCAGGTAGGCGGTGGCGGTGCGCCGGCGCTCGATCTCGGCATAGGCGACGCCGACCTCCTCGGCGCTCATCCCGACCCGCGTCGCGACGGCGGCCGGGTCGACCCCGTGCTCGTGGCCCCACATCAGCTCGTCCATGCGCTCGTAGGAGTAGCCGAAGTAGAACTCCTCCTGCGTCTGCGGCAGCGAGAACGTCTCGGTCGTCGGCTGCCGCGACGTGATCGCCTCGGGCAGGTCGAGCGCGCGCGCGACCGCGTAGACCTGACCCTTGTAGAGGCCGGCGATCGGCTTCACGTCGGCGAGCCCGTCACCGCCCTTGACGAAGAAGCCCTGGTCGTACTCGAGCAGGTTCGGGGTGCCGATCACCGCGTAGGACAGGCGGTCGGCCCAGGTGTACTCGCGCAGCTTGCGGACCCGCTGCTTCATGTTCGTCGCGGCCAGCAGCGACAGGTAGGCCCCGGCCGGCATCCGCCGCTGCTCCCGGGTGCCGTCAGGCCGTTCGACGACGAGCGAGAACACGGTGATCGAGGCCGACGGGGCCGAGCGGACGAGCTTGTGCTTCCAGCTCGGCTCGTAGTCGGGGAATACCTCGCGGATCGCCTCGTCGCGCTGCTCGTAGCAGCCGAGCCCCTCGAGCGCCGCGGTGATCGGCTCCTCGATGCTGTCGGCGCCGAGCGAGCGGGCCAGCTCGAGCGCGAGATCGGAGGAGGCGTCGCCGACGTCACGCTCGGGAAGGCGCAGGAGCTGCACCTTCTCGGCGCCGAGGGCGCGGACGCAGATCCCGGCGGCGGCGCTCGAGTCGATGCCGCCGGAGGTGGCCACGACGGCGCCACGGCGACCGAGATCGCGGATCGCCCGCGCCGTCTCGGCCGCCAGCCGGTCGATGCAGGCGGCGGCGTCGAAGCCGTCCAGCGGGCCGCTCGGGGCGCTGCTCATGGCGGCAAGTCTAGGTAGATTCCGCCGCCATGGGGGACATCCGAGCGTTGCAGCGGGCGGATCTTCCCGCCGTGATGGCCCTGCTGCGGGAGGGTCTGCCGGGCTTCCCGCTCGACGAGGAGGGCCTCGCCGCCGCGACCCTCGACGACCGCTGGGCCGACGAGGAGCTCCCTTCGCTGGTCGCGGTCGAGGCGGACGAGGTGGTCGGCTTCATCCGCTCCCAGGTCCGGCCGATGCGCTTCGACGGTCGTCCGATCCGCGGCGTCTGCCTGAGCGATCTCGTCGTCTCGCCCGAGCACCGGCGGGGAGCGGCCGGCGCGATGCTCCTCGGCCGCCTGCTCAAGGGCCCCCAGGACGTCAGTTGGTCGGACTCGGCGACCGACTTCGTCGTCCGCGCCTGGCGGACCTTCGGCGGTCACATCGACCATGCCCGCGCCGCCGACTTCATGCTCGTCCTGCGCCCGGTCCCCTGGATCCGGGAGATCGTCGCCGCGCGTGTCCGCCGCCGTGAGGTCGGCCGCTCCCTGATGCCGGTTGGGGCCCTCCCCGCACACGCCGCCGGGCCCCGCATCACCGGCCGCGAGGCACCCGGGCCCGAGCCCGGCGTCAGCGGCGAGGACGCCGATGCGGCGGCGATCGCGTCCGCGCTGCCGGCGATCTCCAAGCGGGTGCGGGTGATGGTCGAATGGGACGAGCCGCAGCTCGCGGCGACGTTCCGGCGGATCGAGGCCCTCGGCGGCGCTCTGAAGGTCAGGCTCGTCCGCCGCGGCGAGGCCCCGGTCGGCTGGTACGCCTGCCTCGTGCGCCCGGGCGGGGCCGCCCGTCTCCTCCATCTCGCCGCCGACGAGCGCGCGGTCGGAGCGGTCTTCGCCGACCTCGTCGCGGCAACGACGGCCGCCGGCGGCACCGTCCTCAGCGGCCGGGCCGAGCCGCACCTCGAGCGGCCGCTGCGCGAGCGCCTGGCGGCCGTCGGATTCGCCTGGCAACCGGTGATCAGGGCACGCGACCCGGAGCTCGCCGCCGTGCTTGCGACCGGCGCGTCGCTGTTGACGCGGCTCGACGGGGAGCTGTCCCGGGTTCACTGACCGCGGCGGGCGGTCCCGGCGAGGCGCCGCCAG
>CAZTGN010000075.1:3640-10851 GCA_964613275.1 uncultured Conexibacter sp.
CGCACCCGCCGCACCCGTCCGCGCGGCGTCCACCACGGCCGCTCGACCGCGATCGCCGCGCCGCCGGTGCGATCGAGCGCGTCGAGACGGGCGATGTCCTCGGCGGTGAGCTCGAAGTCGAAGATATCCGCATTCTCCTCGATCCGCTCGCGATGGACCGACTTCGGGATCACGGCCACGGCACGCTCGATCGACCAGCGCAGGAGGATCTGGGCAGGGGTGCGCCGATGCTGGCGCGCGACGGCGGCCAGGGTCGGATCGTCGAGCTCGCGCCCGTGGGTGAGCGACCCGTAGCCCTCGACCTCGACGCCGCGGGCGCGACACCCCTCGAGCAGCAGACGCCGGTAGCGGAACGGGCTGAACTGGACCTGGTTGACCGCCGGCCTGACCGACGCCGCGGCGAGCAGCGCATCGAGCTCGTCGAGGCTGAAGTTGCTGATGCCGATGCTGCGGGCGAGCCCGCTCTCGAGCGCCCGCTCCATCGCCGGCCAGGCCCGCCGCGGCCCCCCGCGCGGGTTGTGGACCAGATAGAGGTCCACCTCGCCGATCCCGAGGCGCCCGAGGCTGCGCTCGAGCTCGACCACGGGATCGTCGCGCCCGGTGGCGAGCTTCGTCGTCACGAAGACGTCCTCGCGGGGCAGGCCGCTCATCTGCAACGCGCGACCCACGTCGGCCTCGTTCCCGTAGGCCTGCGCGGTGTCGACGTGGCGGTAGCCGGCCTCCAGCGCCCGGCCAACCGCCTGCTCGGTCGCCGACCCGGCGGGGATCTGGAACACGCCGAACCCGAGCAGCGGCATCGCCACCCCGGGCGCGATCTCGACCTCGCGTCGCACTGCCGCGGCGCAGCCCGATCAGGGGCTGATGCCGCCCGACCCGGTGTCCGTCGTCTCGGTACCCGTGGTCGTGGTCGTCGTGTTCGTCGTCGGCTCGGTGGTGGTCGTCGCCGTCGTCGTCGGCTCGGTGGTGGTCGTCGCCGTCGTCGTCGGCTCGGTCGTCTCGCTGGTCGTCGTCGGCTCGGTGGTCGTCGGCGCCGTCGTGGTCGTGGTCGCATCATCGCCGCCGCCGGCGAGGGCGATCACGGCGATCACCAACCCGATCACGAGCGCCGCGACGAGCCCGATCGCGACCTTCTGGCCGGTGCTCCTGCCGCCGCCATCGTCGTCGCGGTCGGGACCGCGGCCGCCACGGCCGCCGTCGTCATCGGGGGGCATCACGCGGGTTGGATCCTCATTCATGCCCGCCAGTCTATGGGCCGGCGGGGACGGTGAACGGGACGTGGGTCATCTGAACCACGTACAGCGTGGTCAGGACGACCCAGGCCCGGGGGAGCGCCCGGTCGTCGGGACGTGGGTCGTCAGACCCACGCATAGCGTGGTCAAGCTGACCCAGGTCGGCGACCGAGCAGCTCGGCGTAGACGGCCTCGGTCCCGGCGATCATCTGCGCCCGCGTGAAGCGCTCGCGAACCCGCGCTGCGGCGGCGTCTCCGTAGCGACGCGCGATCGCGGGATCGGCGAGCAGCTCGAGCACGGCCGTCGCCAGCGCCGCCGCGTCGCCGGCCGGAACGACCCGTCCGCTGCGGCCCTCGACGATCGCCTCTGTCGAGCCGCCGGCGTCGGTGACCACGCAGGGGCGGGCGAGCGACATCGCCTCGAGGATCCCGTACGGGAACGACTCGGCGAGCGCCGGATTGACGAACACGTCGCCGGCGGCGAGCAGGCCCGCGACGCCGTCGACGTGGCCGGCGAGGAGCACGCGGTCGCCGAGCCCGAGCCGGTCGCGGGCGGCCTCGGCCTCGGCCCGGTCGGGCCCCTCGCCGGCGACGATCAGCCGCGCCCGGGGGTGGATGGCCAGGATCGCCGCCATCGCCTCGAGCAGGACCGGCACGCCCTTGCGTGCGAACAGCTCGGAGACCGCGACGATCAGCGGACCCTCCCCCGCGAACGCCGCGAGACGCGGATCGAGCGGCTCGGGCTCGAGCGGGACGATCCCGTTGTGGACGACGCGGGCGCGATCGCCGGCGCCGAGCCTGAGCGCGATCCGGCGCTCCGCCTCGCAGACGCAGAGGACCAGGGTGGCGAGCGGCATCAGGCCGCGCTCGAGCGCGATGCGGAGGATCAACGCCGGCGAGCGGGGGCCGCCCTCCTCGAAGGCGTAGCGGTGCGGGGTGTGCACGAGCGGCGTCCGCGGCGCCGCCACCCGGGCGAGACGGGCGACGGCACCGGCCTGGGCCCCGTGGGCGTGGATCAGGTCGGGCCGGAAGGAGCGGTACGCACGACCGACGTCCCGGACCGCGGCGAGCGTCGCGACCGGCGCCGGCGAGCGCGGGATCGCGGCGTCGATGTGCGGAACGACGAACTCGCCGCCGGGGCCGTCGGGCCCGACGACCGCAACCTCGTGGCCGCGCTCGGCGAGGGCGGCGGCAAGGATCCGCACGTGTCCGAAGGTGCCTCCGGTACGCGGCCGGAACACCTGCAGGATCCGCGCCATCGCCGGCCCCGGCTCAGCTCGCGACGGCGTCGAGCGCCGCCCGCAGGCGGGAGATCCCCTCGGCGAGGTCCGCCGCGTCGATCGTCAGCGGCGGCAGGAGCCGGATCGTCGACGCGTTCGGGGCGTTGACGACGACGCCCTCGGCGAGCGCCGCGGCGGCGACCGCGGTCGCATCGACGCCGGTGGCGAGGCCGACGCCGACCATCAACCCGCGCCCGCGCAGACCGGCGACGGCGGGATGCCCGGCGAGCCCGGAGTCGAGCTGGGCGGCCCGCTCGGCCACGTTCGCGAGCGTCGCCGGGTCGGAGAGAAGCTCGAGGGCGGCCAGGGCGGCGCGGGCGCCGATCGGTCCGCCGGCGAACGTCGAGCCGTGCTCGCCGAGGCCGAGGCCCTCGCCGACCGCCGGCGCCGTCACGCAGGCGCCGACCGGCAGGCCGCCGCCGAGCGCCTTCGCGCTCGTCATCACGTCCGGGGTCGCGGGGCCCGACTCGAACGCCCAGAGCGTCCCGGTCCGCCCCATCCCGGTCTGAACCTCGTCGTAGACGAGCAGGGCGCCGGTCCGGTCGCAGGCGGCGCGGGCGGCGGCCAGCACCTCGTCGGCGATCGGATGGACGCCGGACTCGCCCTGGATCGGCTCGAGCATCACCGCCGCGGTCGACTCGCCGACCGCCGCCGCGAGCGCCGCCGGATCGTCGCGCGGCACTGTGACGAAGCCCGGCGGCAGCGGTCCGAAGAGGTCCTCGCGCGCCAGCCGCGAGGTCGCCGCGAGCGCCGCCAGCGTGCGGCCGTGGAACGCATGGTCGAGGACGACGATCTCGGGGCGGTCGATGCCGCGGGCGTGGGCGCGGCGGCGCACCAGCTTGATCGCGCACTCGTTCGCCTCCGCCCCGGAGTTGCAGAGAAAGGCACGCCCGCCGAGCGACGACTCGACCAGGCGCTCGCCGAGCAGGATCGCGGGCTCCGAGTAGAACAGGTTCGACGCGCCCGCGAAGGCCGCGGCCTGCTCGCTGATCGCAGCGACTATCCGCGGATGGCAGTTGCCCGCGTTGTGGACCGCCAACCCGCTGAAGAGATCGACGTACGAGCGGCCCGCCGCATCCCAGAGCGTCGCCGCCCGGCCGCGGACGAACTCGACCGGCGCCCGCCGGTAGGTCGGCATCGCGTAGCGCGCCTCGGCCTCGCGCAGCAGCCCCAGCCGTGCTTCCGCGGCGTCGGCGGAGAGGCTCACGGCGTCACCTTGGTGCCGATCCCCGCGTCGGTGAAGAGCTCGAGCAGGAGGCTGTGCGGGCGCCGGCCGTCGAGGATGTGCGCCGACTGGACGCCGCCGCCGATCGCCTCGACGCAGGCCGCGAGCTTCGGGCGCATGCCTCCGCTCATCGCCGGCAGCGCCGCCTCGACCTCGGCCACCGTCGCCAGCGAGACGAGCGTCTCCGGATCGTCGGCGTCCTCGCGCCAGCCCTCGACGTCGGTCAGGAAGATCGCCTTGTAGGCGGGCAGCGCCGCGGCCACCTTGCCGGCGGCGCTGTCGGCGTTGACGTTGTAGGAGCTCCCCTCGCGATCGGACCCGGCGCCGGCGATCACCGGGATGAAGTCGGAGGCGATGTGGTTGAGGACGCCGACGTCGACCCTCGCGATCCGGCCGACGAAGCCGACGACGTCGGACTCGGCCACCGGCTCGACGTCGAACATCGCGCCGTCCTCGCCCGAGAGGCCGACCGCCGGCTGGCCGAGCCGGTTGAGACGCTGGACGATGTCGGAGTTGATCTTGCCGAGCAGCACCATCTTCGCGACCTCGACGGTCTCGGCGTCGGAGACGCGGAGGCCGTCGACGAACTCGACCTCGATGCCGAGCCGCTCCATGTAGCTGCTGATGTCGGGCCCGCCGCCGTGGACGATGACCGGGTCGAGGCCGACGTACTTGAGCAGGACGACGTCGCGGGCGAACTCGTCGCGGGCGGCGGCGGTCCGCATCGCGGCTCCGCCGTACTTGATGACGACGGTGCGCCCGTGGAACTCGCGGATGTAGGGCAGCGCCTCGAGCAGCGTCTCGACGCTGCCGGCGGCCGCGGCCGCGCGCTCGTCGGCGGTCTTTCGATCGGTCATGTCGTGTACTCCGCGTTGATCCTTATGTACTCGTGGGTGAGATCGCTGAAGAAGACGTGGGCCGCCGCACCGCCCCGCCCGAGGGCGACCGCGAGCTCGACCTCGGTGGCGTCGCCGCCGAGCTCGCCGGCGTCGATCCGGTCCGGGCCGAGCTCGGCGAGCTCGACGCCCGCCAGGGCCTGACCCGCGGCCTGGGCGATCCGGCCCCAGTTCGGGTCGTGCCCGTAGAGCGCGGTCTTGACCAACGGCGAGTTCGCGATCGCGCGGGCGACCCGCTCGGCCTCCTCACCGCTGGCGGCCGCGCGGACCGCGATCCGGCCGACCCGGCTCGCGCCCTCGCCGTCGGCCACGATCGCCAGCGCGAGCTGCAGCAGCACCGCCTCGAGCAGGGCGGCGGGAAGCGGCTTGCCGCTGGCGCCGCTCGCCTGCAGCAGCACGGTGTCGTTGGTGCTCATCTGCCCGTCCACGGTGATCCGCTCGAACGAGCCGGCGACGGCGCCGCGCAGCGCCCGCTCCGGATCGGGAACGACCGCGTCGGTCTGGATGAAGCAGAGCATCGTCGCGTAGCCCGGCTCGATCATCCCGGCTCCCTTCGCCTGGGCGGAGACCGTCACGCCACCGGCCCGCACGCAGCAGCGCTTCGGCCCCGAGTCGGTCGTCATGATCGCGGCCGAGAAGCTCTCCGCACTCCCGCCCCCGAGCTCGCCCGCCGCCCGATCGATGCCGTCGAGGACGAGATCGAGGCGGAGCGGCACGCCGATCGTCCCGGTCTCCGCGACCGCGACGGCCTCCGCGCCGAGCCCGAGCGCCGTCGCGCAGCGCTCCTGCATCGCGACCGCATCGGCGAGGCCCCGCTCGCCGGTGGCGGCGTTGGCGTTGCCCGAGTTGACCACCGCCGCCCGGACCGCGCCCCGCTCGCAGCGCTCGCGGCAGACGCGGACGGGCGCGGCGGCGGCTGCGTTGCGGGTGAGCAGCAGGGCCGAGGCGACCTCCGGGCCGTCGCAGGCGACGATGCCGACGTCGGTTCCGCCGTCCGCCTTCAGCCCGCAGGCCACCCCCGCCGCCCGAAACCCCGGTGCCAGCGCAGTCGGCTCGAGCTCGACGACCCCGTCGGGCACCTCGACCCAACGGGATCGGAAGAACCCCGCGCCCGCGGAGTCGTCCGCCCTCCGCCCTCCACCCTCGGCCCTCACACCAGCCCCTCCCGCTCGTCGAGCCCCAGCATCAGGTTCAGGTTCTGGATCGCCTGCCCCGCCGCCCCCTTCCAGAGGTTGTCGATCGCCGCGAATACGAGCACCCTGCCGCCGCCGTCGCGGGCGACGTGGATCCGGCAGAGGTTCGTGTCGCGGACCTCACGCACGCCCGGCGGCCGGTCGATCACCTCGACGAACGGCTCGTCCTTGTAGCGCTCCCGGTAGAGGTCCTCGAGCTCCGAGGGACCGAGCTCCCGCGAGGGCCGCACGTAGCAGCTCGCGAGCTCCCCCTGGTCGAGCGGCAGCAGGTGCGGGACGAACGTCAGGGTCGGCGCATCGCCGCCGGCGAGCGCCGCGAGCTCCTGCGCGATCTCGGGCTCGTGCCGGTGCCCCCCGACGCCGTAGGGGGTCGCGTTCTCGGCCAGGCTCGCGTAGCTCAGTCGCTCGCCACCTCCGCGGCCGGCGCCGGATACGCCCGATTTCGCATCGATGACGACGTCCTCGATCAGCCCCGCGGCCGCGAGCGGCGCCAGCCCGAGCACGGTGGCCGTCGGATAGCAGCCCGGGTTGGCGATCAACCCCGCCTCGCGAATCCGCTCGCGGTGGAGCTCGGGCAGGCCGTAGACGGCCTCGTCGAGCAGCTCGGGCGCGGCGAGCTCCCCGTACCAGCTGCGGTAGACGTAGGGGTCGCGGAGCCGGAAGTCGGCCGAGAGGTCGACCACCAGGAGGCCGAGCCCGCGGAGCGCTGCCACGACCGGTGCCGACGCGTGGTGCGGATAGGCGACGATCGCCGCCTCGCAGCCCTCGACCGAGTCGATATCGAGCTCGGTCATGACGAGGTCGGCGCCGTAGCGCGGGTACAGGTCGGCGATCCGCATCCCCGCCTCGGACCGCGCGGTCGCCTCCCGCAGCTCGAGCCTCGGGTGGCGCCAGACGAGCTCGGCGGCGAGCGCCCCCGCATAGCCGGAGGCGCCGGCGACGAGCACGCCCGCCGCCGGCTCGTCGCTGAGCGGCTGCTCGAGGTCAGCCACGAAGCTGCGCTCCGATCCTCTCGAGAGCGACGACGATCCGCGACCGCAGCGGCTCCACCTCGGCGTCGGTGAGGGTCCGATCCGGGGCGCGGAACTCGAGCCGCAGGGCGAGGCTGCGCTTGCCCGCGGGAACCTGCTCGCCCGTGTAGACGTCGAAGACCTCGGCGCTCTCGAGGAGCGCGCCGCCGGCCTCGAGGACAGCCGCCCGGATCGTGCCGGCATCGAGGTCGGGGCCGCTGAGCACCGCGATGTCCTCGGCGATGGCGGGGTGGGTCGTGACGTCCTCGTAGCGCTCCTCGCCGGCCCCCGAGCCCGCCAGGAGCGGCTCGACGTCGAGCTCGAAGGCGGCCCCCGACCGGGCGCCGATCCGCTCCAGCAGCTGCGGATGCAGCTCGC
>CAZTGN010000076.1:0-2915 GCA_964613275.1 uncultured Conexibacter sp.
CGCGGCCCGATGCCGTGCTTGTCGGCGAGCGCGACCGCGGCGGCGAGCAGGGCGACGCCGCCGCAGACGACCAGCGTCATCGCCAGCATCTCGGCGCCCTGCGTGCTGGCGACGGAGTTCGTCAGCCCGTCGCGGAAGGCGGTCCGCTGGGTCGCCGCCGCGATCACCAGCGCCGAGCCGGCGGCGCCGAGCGCGAGCGGCACGATCAGCCGCACGCGGCGCGGGTGCAGAGCGACGAGCACGAGCAGCGCGAGCACCGCGGCGCCGATGCCGCCGCGCGAGAGCGTCAGGAAGATCGTCAGCGACATCGCCGGGACCGCCGCGGTCGCGAGCGCGCGCGTCGCCGTGAGCCGGCCGTCGGCCGCCATCCAGACGACCAGCGGCATGCCGATCGCGACGAGCTGGCCGAGCCCGTTCCAGTAGCCGAGCGGGTAGGCGAGCCGGTTCGCCGCGCCGGGCAGGAAGGCGAGGTAGTCCTCGGCGGGGAGCCAGGTCGGCTCCATCCGCGAGACGAGCGCGAGCACCGCGACGACGCCGGTCGCTGAGGCGATCGCCGCCACGGTGCGCCGCGCTGCCTCGCGACCCTGGACCGAGAGGGCGAGGGCGAAGACGCCGAGCAGCGTCGCGACGCGCCCGAGCTCGGCGACGCTGCGCTCGGCGCTCTCCGACCAGCCGATGCCGAGGCCGGTCCAGAGGGCGAAGGCGCCGAACAGGCCGAGGCCGACCCAGCCGACCCGGGTGATTCGCGCCGACGGCAGGGCGCCGACGGCGGCGCCGACGAGGACGATCCACCAGACCGCGATGCCGACCTCACTGCGGATCGTGGCGTCGTAGCCGCCCTCCTTGAGGGCGAGGTAGAGGACGAGCAGGAAGGGCAGCAGCCAGCCGGCGAAGGCCGGCCCGTGACGGCGGACCGCGGTGACGATCGCGTCGGTGTCGACGCCCGCCGATCTGGTGGCCCGGGTCGGAAGCGCCACCGTTACCTCAGGAGCCGATCGAGCCCCGGTGTGCCCGGGCCGCCATCACGAGCCCGCCGACGAGCACCGCGAGCATGATGATCGGAAGCAGGATGCCGCCGCCCCCAGCGCCGAACATCGAGCTCAGGATCGCCTCGACCGGAGCTTCGCCGTCGGCATCGGAGCTGTCGAGCGGCAGGTCCTGGTGGCCGGCGGGACCGGCGCCGGTCGAGCCGCCGCCGTTGTCGTCGCGAACGGTGGAGGTCGCCTCGCGCGCGGCGGCCGCCTCCTCGCCGGACCGGCCCTGCGATCGCAGGGCATCGAGCTGGGAGCTGTCAACGGTCGGGCCGGCCGTGGAGCCACCACCACCACCACCACCGCCATCCTCGCCATCGCCTCCACCGTCGTCCTTCTTGTCCCCGTCGCGCGTCGCATGGTTGCCGCCGGCGCCGGGAATCTGCTCGACGTACTGATCGAGCCCGGGGCTGGCGCCAGCGGTGGCGGCTCCGAGGAGCAGCATCGCGACGAGGGTGGCGAGCGCGGTCACTAGGGAAGCGGCTGTTCTGGTGCGCATATTCATCTATACGAAACGTCTCGCCCATTGCTGACGTGCGCGCCGACCGGCCATAAGCGCGGCTCTATACTGCCGCGTCCGTCGCCGGTCGACCGGTGCGGCGGAGCCGATCCAGGCGCCGGCCCGGAGATCGGCAACCGTTCATGCGAGTGAGCCGAAGGAGAGGTCAGCCAGTGAGCCCCAGAGGCGTCCTCGTGGCGCTCACCTCCGTCGTGGCGCTCCTCGCCCTGGCCGGCTGCGGACTAGAGGGGCAGCCGTTCGACACAGGTGACTCGACCTCCGGCACGCCCGAGCTAGGTGACGCCGTCGTCACGCCGGAGACGATCTCCGAATATCCACCGAGCTCGCCCGAGGCGGCGGCGCTGCGATGGTGGCGCGCGCTTCAGACCCGCGACTCGAAGGCGGCGATCAACAGCTACACCCCCGAGGTGCGCGACGAGCTTCCGAACGACTTCGCGAGGATCCTGGTCGCTTTCCTGGCTCCGTCGGCGTCGCAGGCGTCGATCGCGATCGACTACGTCGAGTCGGCGAGCGAGGACGAGACCACCGTCTACGCGGTCGTCGATGGAGCGCCCGACTCACGCATGAATGGACCCCTCGCCCTGCCGATGGCCAAGGACGACGACAAGTGGCTGATCACCGATGCGACATTCATCGAGGCGCTGGCCAAGACCTTCAGGGTTGGGGGCGAGACAGGGCCCTCGGACGCCACCGCGGACCAGACCACGTCCACGGAGAGCGGCGAGTAGACGCTCGTCCCTGTACCGCCCAAGGCGATCGCGCCAAGATGCCGGCCGTCGAATGAGCGCTTCCGTCCGGGGTCCGATCTCGCGTTGTTGAAAGCGAGCTGGACCAACCCCGCGCGCCGCAACCTGGTGCTCACGGTCGGAGCCGGACTGCTGGTCCAGCTCATGCTCGTGGTCACGGGTCCGTTCCTGGCGCGGTTGCTCGGGCCGGCCGGTCGAGGCGACCTCGCCGCGTTGATGCTTTGGCCGGTCGTCCTCGTCCAGCTCGGCGGGCTGGGCATTCCGGCAGCACTGACCTACTACGTCTCGCGCGGTGCCCGCCGCGACGAGACCATGCGGCGCGCTCTCGCGTTCGCGGCGACGCAGGCGGCTGTCCTGATCGCGCTCCAGGTCCTCGTCGTCCTCCTCGTCTTCGACGACCGCGGGCCTGCGGTCCGCGACGGCGCCCTGCTCACGATCGCGGCCGTGCCCGGGCTCCTGGCCCACGAGTACGGGCTCGCCGTCCTCCAGTCCCGCTCCGACCTGCGCCGCTTCAACGTCCTCCGGGTCCTCCCGACGACGCTCTTCATGATCGCCGTCATCGCGCTCTTCCTGACCTCGGCCGGGCTGGTGGCGGTCATCCTGAGCTGGGTCGCGGCG
>CAZTGN010000076.1:2925-10790 GCA_964613275.1 uncultured Conexibacter sp.
ACCTCGATCGGCGCGATCACGTTCACGCTCGCGTTCGCCCGTCGCACTTCCGTCCCCGACGGCGACGAGCCGGCGCCGCGCGGGCGCGAGCTCCTCTCCTTCGGGTTGCGCGGGATCCTCAGCGCCAACTCGGCAACCGACATCGTTCGTCCCGAGCAGATCGCCCTCGTCCTGTTCCTGCCGTCGCGCGCGCTCGGGCTCTACGTCGTCGCGCTGGCGATCACGAACCTGCCCTATTTCATCGCCAAGGCGGTCGGGCTCGTCGCGTTTCCTGCCGTCGCTCGCCAGGGCGAGCCGGTCGCGGCGCGCCGGGTGGCATGGCGTTACCTGTGGGTCATCGCCGCCGTCGCCGGCGTGATCGTCGTCCTCCTCCTGCTCACCGCATCGATCCTGATTCCGCTCTTCTTCGGTGAGGAGTTCCGCGAGTCGGTCGAGCTCGCGTACATCCTTCTCGGCGGCGCGTTCTTCACCGCGGTTCGCCGGGTCGGTGCCGAGTGCATGCGCGGCCGTGGACAGCCCGGTGCGGGTACGACGGCCGAGATCGCGGCGATCGTCTGGTTGGTCGGAGGGCTCGCGATCCTGATCCCGACCGTCGGCCTGACGGGCGTTGCCACCGCTCTCGCGACCTCGCAGCTGGCCAGCCTGTTGCTGCTGTCGCTGATCGCGGTGAAGCGCGGCGAGCTCCACGGCGCCGACGCGGCTGCGACGTTGCGCCGCGGTCTGGCCGACCTCGTTCCCGCGTTGGCAAGGTATCGTCGCTGATGAAAGGCAGCTCCCGGCAGGCGGTGGGGTACGAGGAGGTTGAGGTGAGTGGCATCCACGCACGGGGGCGCGGGTCGATCGCCGCTGGTTCGTGGTGAGTCCGTCCGCCCGCGATCCGGAGCGCTCAGCGAGCTCCGAGCTCCTCCGCAAGGCTCATAAGATGGCCCGCATCGCACGCTCGTCGGGCTACCGGCAGGCGCTGCGCCACGGCGTCGCCGCGGCGGTGGAGCACGAGGAGCTCCCGTACCGGCTCGACCTGCGGACCGTTGTCGACGTCGGAGCCCACAAGGGCCAGTTCGCGACGTTCGCGCGCGAGCGCTTTCCGGCGGCCTCGATCATCTGCCTCGAGCCGCTGCCGGGGCCGAGGGAGGTGCTGACGTCGGTGCTGAACGGCGACGGGCGGGTCCGCGTGCACGACCTCGCCGCCTCCAACCGGACCGAGGAGTTGGTCGAGATGCACGTCTCGCGGCTCGACGACTCGTCCTCGCTGCAGCCGATCGGCGCTCGCCAAGTCGCCGCCTTCCCCGGTACCGAGGAGGCCGGATCGACCCTGGTCCGGACCGTGCGCCTCGACGAGTTGCTCGACCCCGGCGAGCTGGTCGCGCCGGCGCTGCTCAAGATCGACGTCCAGGGGCACGAGTACGAGGCTCTCGAGGGGGCTGCCGGCGTCCTCGCGGGGTTCGAGCAGGTGGTCGTGGAGGTGTCGTTCGTCGAGCTCTACGAAGGCCAGAAGCTCGCCGGGGACGTAACCGCCCTTCTCCACGACGCCGGATTCGCACTGGCCGGCGTCTTCAACCTCAGGCGCGCCCGCTCCGGCGCCTGCCTGCAGGCGGACTTCCTGTTCGAGCGTGGCGGGGGCGGCGACTGAGAATGGTCCCGCGCCCGATCTCGATCCTGCACGTGATCGGCTGGATCGCCGAGCGCTACGGCGGGCCGCCGCGGAACGTGCGCGACGTCGCCGCCGCGCTGGCCGAGCGTGGCCACCGGGTGATCGTGCTGACGACCGACCGCGACGGTCCGCGGCGGCTGCCGGAGAGCGAGCGCCGACGGCTCAGCCCCGCGCCGCACTGGGAGGTGGTGCCGGTGCCTACGCGCGGGCCGGCTCTCTCGCCGTCGTTCGTGCGTCGCGCCTGGCAACTGGCCGGCGAGGTCGATGTCGTCCACCTGCACGGGATCTACTCGCCGCCGGCGGCGATCGCAGGGGCTGCCGCGCTCCGGCGCGGGGTCCCGTTCGTCCAGCAGCTTCACGGCGCCGCCACGAGCTACCACTGGCTGCAGAAGCGCTGGAAGAAGGCGCCGTGGGAGCTTCTCGTGCAGCGACCGCTGATCGCCCGAGCCGCCGCGGCGATCGCGATGACCGAGATGGAGGCCGAGCAGGGCGCGAGCGTCTTTCCGGGCGCAAGGATGCGGATCGTGCCGCCCCCCGTCGTCGACGATGCAGCCCACTCGGAGCCCTGCGACGGCCGCCGCGGCCGCCCGCCTACCGTCGGCTTTCTCGGCCGCCTCAGCGAGAAGAAGGGGGTGCCGATCCTGCTCGCCGCGTTCGCCCGGATCATCGCCGATTTCCCCGAGGCCCGGCTCGTGGTCGCCGGCCCCGACGACGAAGGCATCGGACTGCGCATGCGGGGGGAGATCGAGCGCCTCGGGCTGTCGGAGCGGGTCAGCTTCCCGGGCATGGTGATCGGCCGCGAGAAGGCCGAGCTGGTCGATCAGTTCGACGTCTTCGCGCTGCCCTCCGCCGACGAGAGCTTCGGGATCGCCGTCGTCGAGGCGATGGAGGCGGAGCTGCCGGTCGCGATCACCGAGCATGTAGCGATCGCCGGCGAGGTGAGCGCGGCCGGAGCCGGCGTCGTCGTGCCGCGCACAGCCGAGGGCTTCGCGGCGGCACTCCGGCAGCTCCTAGGGAGCCCCGAGGAAGCCCGCCGGATGGGCGTCGCGGGTCGTCGCCTCGCCGAGCAGCGCTTCTCGCGCTCGGCGGCGATGGCGGACCTGGAGCGCGTGTACGAGGATGCCATCGGATGATCATGGAGACCGAGAGGACAGGGCCCGCCGAGGCGGGCGGGACGGATCTGCAGGGTCCCGGGCCGGGCGCGGGTAGCGAGGCGGGGCAGGGCTCGGTCAGAGACTCACTGCCCGTGCCGTGGCAGCCGGCGGCGCCTCCGACGCGGAGCGCCGACCTCGTCGAGCGGGTCGAGGATGGCGCCATGACCCTCGACCTCTGGCTCTCCGACTCGCTCGGTGGGGCCCGGCCCGATGATGATGTGTGGCTCGCGCGTCTGCGCGGCCTCGCGCTCGCCGGCGCGGCGATCACGCTTCCGATGAGCGCATGGAAGGCGGTCGGGATCCTGACCGTGGCCGACCTGTTCCTGGTCGCGTCGGTACTGCTCTTCCTGCCCCGCGCTAGCCTCGCCGCGGCCCGCCGGCTCTGGTTCCCGGCGCTGGCCGTTGCCTTGGCCGCCGTCGGCGGGGTGATCGGGACCTTCGTCTCGGGCTCCGATGTCGCCGCCAGCGGCGACATCCTCAGCCGCTTCCTCGCCGCCTCCGTCGGGGCGATGGTTCTCGTCACATGCTGGCGCCCGGGCCTCGAACAGGTCCGCAGCTTCGGTTGGCTCTGGGTGGCCGGCGGCGTCGCCAGCGGCTTGGTGGCGCTGTTCATCCCGAACCTGCACATGTTCCTGCGCCCGTCGGGATTGACGCCCCACCCGACGCACCTGGCGATCATCTCGGTTGTCCTGCTCGGCGTCGCCCTGGCCCTGATCGCCTCCGAGCGCGAGCGTGACCCCTCGTTCGGCGGAGTCCGCGCGATCGCCGGCCTCGCCGCCGCCGGCATCCTCTTCGCGGCGATCGTCGCAAGCGGTTCGCGCTCGGGGCTGATCGCCGGCCTACTCGTCGGGTTCCTGACGCTCGTCGCGACCCGCGATCGCACGGTGGTCCGGGTGGCCGTCGGCCTCGCCGCCGTCGGACTCGTCATCGCCGTGCTCGGCATCGTCGGCCAGGACAATGCGCTCGAGCGCGTCTTCGGCGGCGACCAATCGAGCGCCGAGCAGCGCGAGGACTTCAACACCGCCGCCTGGGAGCGGTTCAGCGACCACCCGGTCACCGGCGTCGGCTACGGGGACGTCACCGACGCCCACATATTCCTCCTCCAGTTCGCCTCGGCCGCCGGGGTGCTCGGGATCATCGCCGGCTTGATGCTCATCCTTCTCGCGCTGCGCACCTACATAGTCGCGGTCTGGCGGCGGATGGCCGAGGATCCGCCACGGTGGGCGATGGTCGCGGGCTTCGCGGCGGCGATGATCGGCTACCTTGCCGCGAGCATCTTCCAGAACGTCCTCTGGGACCGGAACGTGTGGCTGTCGATCGTGCTGATGACGTGGTTGGCCGCCTCCGCTGTCCTCGCGAGGGACTGAGGTGGAGGGAGCGGCCGCGGCTGGGACCCTCTCGCGGGTCCTGATCGTCTCCCACGATTACGCCGAGGCCGGGCTGCGACGCCAGGTGGAAGCGTTCGCGCGCCTGCTCGACGTTCGCTTCGTCACCCCGCGTCGGGCCGAGGTCCTCGTCTTCCCCGACCACCTGACGGAGTCCGACCGGCACACCTCCACCTACCGGCGGCTGAGCCTCTTCGGGCACCAGTACCTGATGGCGAGCACATCGCTGGGGATGCGCCAGCACCGGCCGCAACTGATCTACGCGACCTACGATCCCTGGTCGGCCGTCTTCTGGCAGGTCGCTGCCGCGGCCGCCGCATTCGCGCCCCGGGCGCTGCTCGTCTCCGGCGTCAAGAAGAACACCTACCGCCGCTACCCGGGGGCGCGGGGGCGGGTGAAGGACGCCGTCGCGCGCGCCGGAATCGGTCGGGCCGACCACTTCATCGCCGCGAGCCGGATGACCGCGCGTCTCTACGAGCGCGGCCACGACGTCGCTGCGACCGACATCAGCGTCGCCACCCGCGTCGGCGTCGACATCGACGTCTTCCGCCCCCGCGATCGCTGCGATCGTCGTGAGGGGCCGCTCGTTGCCGGCTACTGCGGGCGACTGGCCGAGCACAAGGGGGTTCTCGATCTCGTCGACGCCGTGACCGCGGCGCGCGCCGACGGCGTTGGGATCGAGCTCGAGCTGCTCGGCGCCGGAGAGCTTCGCGACGACCTCGCCGCCCGCGCTCGCACGACCCCGTGGCTGCGCGTCCGCGACGCCGTGCCCAGCGACGAGGTCGCCGGGTTCATGCGCGGCCTCGACCTCTACGTCCTGCCGGCGCGCGTCCTGCCCGACCACGAGGAGCACGATGCCCACGCCCTCCTGCAAGCCCTCTCCTGCGGGCTGCCCGCGATCGGCGCCATCTCCGGCATCATCCCCGAGGTCCTCGACGATCCCGACGACGTGCTCGTCGATCCCGGTGATCCCGATGCGCTCGCGGCCGCGATCGCCGCTCTCGCCGCGGATTCCGACCGGCGTGAGCGCCTCGCCGTCCGCGGCCGCCGCGCGGCCGAGGAGCGCTACTCGCTCGAGCGGGTAGCGGCCCGCCACGCCGAGATCTTCAATCGGCTGCTGGCGGACCGCCGCCTCGCCGCCGTCGGTTGAGCGGGTCTCAGGCCGAGGCCTTGCGAAAGAGGACCGAGTGCTCGACGCCGACCGGCGTCGTGCAGCGGCGCCGGGCGACTTCGGTCAGCCCGGCGGCGGCGGCGAGGTCATCGAGCTGCTCGGGGAGCAGCGCGTTCGAGTCGACCAGCTCTCGGCGCCGCCAGAGCTCGTAGGTCAGGTGGTTGAGGAGGCTGAACGAGCAGATCACCCACTCACGGCTGACCCGGGCGAACTCGGTGAGCACCCGCTGCTGCAACGGGATCGGCAGGTGCTTGGTCAACGCGTGTGAGAAGACGGCGTCGACGCTCGCGTCAGCGAGCTCGAGCCGCTCGGCGTCGCCCTCGGCTACCTCGACCGGGACGGCGACCGAATCGATCCGCTGCTCGGCCTCGCCGAGCATCGCCGGCGACAGGTCGACGGCGTGGATCTGCGCCGCGCGGCGCTCCAGCACCGGCCACCAGCGACCGACGCCGCAGGGGCAGTCGAGGATCGAAACGCCGGCCGGCAGCCTTTCGACGATCGCGCCGACCCCGTCCATCTCGCGTTGCCAGCGGTAGCGTCCCAGCCTTCCGGAGAAGCGATCCCGCTCGTAGCTGCCGGCCTGCTCCGGGTCGAGGTAGGCGGTCCGGGATATGTAGCGGCTCGGGCTGCGCTTCACGGGCGATGACGGCGCGCCTGCGGCGGCGTCGTGTTCGTTGCCTGGAGGAACACGGGCGGCGCAGCATACGTCGCCGGCGCGGCGGCCGCGCGGGGAGGGGAACGGTTGTCTGTCAGCTTGCTGCCGGCTCGAACGTAGGTAATGGCATGAACTCACTGGTCATCGTTTCCGTTCTCGTTGTCGGCCTGCTCGCGGCCGCCCGCCTCGCCACCGGCGGGGCTGGTGGCGGCTCGAACCGCCGGCGCATCATCGTCCTGCCAGCCCTCGCCGGGGTGCTGGCGCTGGCCGCGATCGTCCCCGGGCAGGCATCGGCCGCCCGCACGATCAGCACCGGCATCGCCGACGGCGTGTTCATGGATTCGCGGACGTCGGTCCGCGATCAGTGGTTCGACCGCGCCCAGGAGGGGAACATCTCGCTGCTTCGGGTCGGCGTCAACTGGAGCTTCATCGCCGGCACTCCGCGCCCCGCGAACCCTTCGAACCCGGCCGATCCCGGCTACAACTGGACGGCGCTCGACCGCGTCGTTCGTGAGGCGTCGGCGCGTGGCTTTCAGGTGATGTTCCTGACGAACACCGCCCCGCGCTGGGCAGAGGGGAACGATCGACCCTCCGGCACTCAGGCCGGCTCCTGGAAGCCGGACCCGGCTGAGTTCGGCAGGTTCGGCGCGGCGCTCGCAACGCGCTACTCCGGCAGCTATCCGGATCCCCAGGGAGGCGTGCTGCCCCGCGTCAGCCATTACGAGACGTGGAACGAGGGCAATCTCGACTTCTGGATCTCGCCGCAGTACTCGGGTGGCAAGAACACCGGTCCCGAGCTCTACAGGAAGCTGAGCAACGCGTTCGCGCAGAGCGTCAAGGCGGTCCATACCGACAACCTGATCGTCGGCCCGGCGCTGGCGCCCTTCGGCGGCGTCACCGGGGAGCAGCGGGAGCGGACGCGGCCGCTCAAGTTCATGCGCGACCTGTTCTGCCTGAAGGGCCGCAAGCAGCTGAAGAAGAAGCGCTGTCCGGGTGGCGAGAAGTTCATCGTCGACATCGTCTCCCACCACCCGATCACGGTCACCGGGCCGCCGACCCAGAAGGCGTTCCACCCCGATGACGCCACTTCCGGCGACATGGGCAAGGTGAAGCGGATCGTTCGGGCCGCCGACCGTCAGAACACGATCATCAGCTCCGGCGCCGGCCGGGTCCCGCTCTGGGTCAGTGAGTACTGGTATCGCAGCAAGCCGCCCGTGAACGCCGGCGTGCCGCTGAAGAAGCACGCGCGTTGGATCGAGCAGTCGCTCTACATCTGGTGGAAGCAGGGCGTGCAGATGGCCATCTACAACCTGATCCGCGATCGCCCGAGCTTCGATCCCGAGTCGGCGTTCGGCCTCTACTTCCGCGACGGCGAGGCGAAGCCCGCGGCGAAGGCCTTCGCCTTCCCGTTCGTCGCCGACCGCAAGTCGAAGCGGAAGGTGGTCCTCTGGGGCAAGGCGCCGGCGAGCGGAGAGCTCACGGTGCAGCGCCAGCGCGGCAAGAGCTGGAAGACGATCGCCCGCTTCGACGCGACCGACGGCGCGGTCTTCACGAAGAAGGTGAGCCTGCGCGGCAAGGCGAAGCTGCGGGCCGGGGTCGCCGGTGAGCGCAGCCTCGTCTGGGGCCTCGGGAAGGGCTGACAGCTCGATTCGAGCAGGCGGCCGTCGCGGGTCAGCGCCCGCGGCGGCCGCGCTCGTTCTCGGGAGCGAACTTCAGGTAGCGGCGGGCGTTGAGGACGTGCCGCATCGCCCGCGTGCTGCGCGGGTAGTCGCCGAGCTCGTAGGGATTGTCGGCCCCCTCGCCGAAGCCCTGGTAGTAGACGGTCATCCGCGTTCGGCGATGGTTCTCG
>CAZTGN010000077.1:0-10331 GCA_964613275.1 uncultured Conexibacter sp.
TGACGACGCCCGAGGGGGCAGTGGGAGCCGACCTGCCGCGGGCGGCCCTCCAGACCGCGGCGACGTTCGCGGTCGCCGCCCTCTCCTGGCGTTACGTCGAGGATCCGATCCGCCACGGCGCTCTCGGCCGGCTCTGGCGCCGCTGGCGGGCGGGCGAGTGGCGCGGACGCCGGCTCAGCCGCCCGGCGTGGGCGGGGATCGCGGTCGCCGCGGCGACCGTGGCGGCGGCGTTCGCCGGCCTCGCCGGCGTCAACGTCGGCCCGAGCCAGGCGGAGGGGCCGGGGAACATCTCGGTCGCGACCACGCTCACCGACAGCGCCGCGGAGGCGTCGGAGATCAAGGACAGGACGGTCTGCGACTCGGTCATCCACATCGGCGATTCGACCTCCGAGGGCCTCGTCTCCGCCGACTACCTGCCGAGGACGAAGGACCGGATCGCCGCCCAGTTCGGGCGCGTCGGCGCCACCACCCAGCACCTCGAGGTCTCCGGCGCGCGCTCGATCTACGAGCGCTTCGAGGGCCAGCCTAACGCCGAGGACGTCGGCAAGGCCTACCGGGCGGACGGATTCGACGGCTGCTGGGTGCTCGCGCTCGGGACCAACGAGGCGGCCAACGTCGCCGCCGGCTCGTCGTTCGGCTACGACCAGCGGATCGAGACGATGATGAGGGTCGCCGACGGCGATCCGGTGCTCTGGGTCAGCGTCCGCTCGCTGCTCGCCGACGGCAGCCCCTACGACAACTCGAACATGCAGGCCTGGGACAGGGCGCTGCTGGCGGCCTGCGCGTCGAACCCGAACATGCGCATCTACGACTGGTCCTCGGAGGTGAAGGACGACTGGTTCGTCGAGGACGGCATCCACTTCACGACGCAGGGCTACCGGCAGCGCAGCAAGCGGATCGCCGATGCGCTGCTGAACGCGTTCCCGGCCGGGGCCCCGGTCGACGACGCCGACAACGCCGACTGCCGGGTCGGCTCCGAGCCCGGTTCGGGCCCGGCGGCCGCGGAGCCGGCGACCGAGGCGGCCTCCGGGTAGGCCTGCCTCCGCGACCGGCGCTCAGCGCCGCTTCGCGAAGCGCGCCCAGCTCGAGTAGAGGCCGAGGGCGAGCTGGAGCGTGTCGCCGCGGACCCTGGAGCGCCCGCCGCTGCCGATCAGCCTCGCGGTGACGATGCGCGGGCTGTCCCCGCGCTCGAGGACCTCGATCCGGCGCAGCCGACCGTCGACGTAGGGGCCGAGGCGGACGTCCATCTCGCGTTGGGAGAAGCGGACGGTCCAGCGATGCAGCGGCGAGTAGCGGTCGTAGCGGTCCTTGACGCTCTTGAAGTAGGGGACCTCGGGGCCGCCGGGGAACCGCGACTCGGTGCGGCCGCCGGAGGACGAGCTGTACACGGCCTGGATGACGTCGCCGCGGTAGGTGACGACACGGCGCCGGGTCGAGCGGGTGGCCCGGTCCGTCCGCTTCGACTCGACCCGGACGCCGCCGTAGACCTGGGTGCGCGTGTCGGCGTAGATGTCGAAGGCCCTGCCGCCGACGTCGGTCGAGAGCGCGATCGAGCGGATCGCGACCGCGAACGCCTTCAGCGTCTCCTTCGGCCAGGATGGATAGACCTCGGCCGGCAGCGAGCCGCGCACGTAGTCCTCGACGTCGAGGCGGTTGACGACGAGCAGGCCGCCGCCGTCCGCTACCGCCTCGAGCGCTCCGCGGTAGGTGCCGACGCCGTGGATGTCGATCGTGCCGCCGCCGTTGGCGCGGAGCCGCCGGCCGCAGCCGGCGAGCCGCTTGCCGGCGGCCGACAGCAGCCGCACCTTCGACCCGCGGCGCTCGGCCCGATAGGTCCTGCCCGGTCGCAGCCGCCGCTTGCAGGCGATCGTGGCGCCGTCGAAGGCGACGTCGCCCGAGCGGATGGCGAGCAGCACGCGGACGCGCCCGCGGCCACCCTTCGACTCCACCCGGACGTTCCGGTAGTAGTGGCCGATGATCCGCTTGTAGCCCCAGCCGTGCTTGCCGTAGCCGTAGGCGCCCCAGGCGCCGATGCCGACGCCGTGCCCGTAGCCCGCGCCCTTGACCACCCAGGTCCTCGCGGCGGCGGGAGCGGCGGCGAGGGCGAGGACGAGCAGCGTCAGGGCGGCGAGGGCGGCTCCGCGCCACCCGTTCCCCGCTGCCGTGCCCCGCATCCTCATCGCTCTGGGTCCTTCCCCGGCAGGATCGCGTCTCCTGCCGTCGTAGCTCCTGGCACAGATGGTTTCCTAACGATTTGCTAACGTGCGCGCACCTGCTGAGTCGGCCGCCCACATACCGCGGCCGAGCGGGGGACCCGAGTGTTGGGGCGAGTCCTGGCCGAGCGCCAGGTAGCGCAAGCTCTTCTGCGCGAGCCCGTCAGCTAACCCCGCAAGCGCCGAGAGAGCGGAGCGACCGATGTCCAACAACACCAGCTTGCGGCCGACGACGAACGTCGTGATCGGCTTCCTCGTGCTCACGACGATCGTCCTCGCGTCGCTGCTGCTGCTCGGCGCCGGCAGCGCCGCCGCGCGCTCGGGCGGGGTCGGGACCGGGGGCGGCGAGACCCGCACGGGCGGCAACCACAACGCGACCCCGGCCAAGTACCACCGGCTCTGGGACCGCGTCGGGCGCAAGGACCGGCGTTGGGCCGCCCGGGTCGCCCAGTGCGAGTCCGGCAGGGACCCGAACGCGGTCGCGCTGCAGGGGCGCTACCGGGGCGCGTTCATGTTCACGCGTGACGCCTGGAAGACCTCGCCGAAGAGCCCCGGCGGCGATCCGATCGACTACTCCTACAGGACCCAGGCGGTCGTCGCGGTGCACCTGAAGAAGCGCGACGGCACCCGGCCCTGGCCGGTCTGCGGTTGATCGGCTGATCGGGCCCGGGGCGTCCGCTCGCCGGCGGGCTACGATCCCGCCGCCGTGACATCACCTCCAGCCGCCGCGACGGCCGCCTGGCCCCGAACACCGACCTTCGAGGACCGCGCCGCCTACCGGGACGCGATCCCGCGATCGTTCTGGATCGACCGCCGCTCCGACCCGCCCGGCTATCCACCGCTCGAGGGATCGGTCGAGGCCGACCTCTGCATCGTCGGCGGCGGCTTCACCGGCCTCTGGGCCGCCCTGCACGCCAAGCGTCGACAGCCCGACCGGCGCGTCGTCCTGGTCGAGGCCGACCGGATCGGAAGCGGCGCCTCGGGCCGGAACGGCGGCTTCGTCTCGGCCTCGATCACGCACGGGATCGCGAACGGGCTGAGTCGGTTCCCCGACGAGATCGAGGCCCTGCAGCGGCTCGGGCACGACAACTTCTCCGGGCTGCGCAGCGACGTCGAGCAGCTCGGCATCGATTGCGACCTCGAGGTGAACGGGGATCTCCTCGTGGCGGTCGAGCCCCACCAGGTCGGCTGGCTCGCCGAGGATGCGGAGCTGCTCGCCGCCCACGGCCACGACGTCGAGCTCTTCGACCGCGACGCCGTTCGCGCCGAGGTCGACTCACCGACCTACCTCGGCGGCCTCGTCAACCGGACCGGCGAGGGCCTCGTCGATCCCGCCCGGCTCGCCGACGGGCTCGGCGCGGCGGCGGCCGACCTCGGCGTCGCCGTCCATGAGCGCTCGCCGCTCGACTCGCTCGCCGCGGACGGGCCGGCGATGCGGCTGGCGGGAGGCGGCGGCGAGGTCCGGGCCGAGCGCGTGCTCCTGGCGACGAACGCGTTTCCGCCGTTGCGCCGGGCGCTGCGACGCTGGATCCTTCCCGTCTACGACTACGTCCTCGTCACCGAGCCGCTGTCCCGCGAGCAGCTCGCCGCGATCGGCTGGCGCAACCGCCAGGGGATCGGCGACACCGGCAACCAGTTCCACTACTACCGGCTGACCGACGACAACCGGATCCTCTGGGGCGGGTACGAGGCCGTCTATCGCTTCGGCGGCCGGGTGGATCCCCGCCACGACGTCGACGAGGCGACCTTCGCCGCGCTCTCGCAGCACTTCTTCGCGACGTTCCCCCAGCTCCGCGGGATTCGCTTCACGCACAAGTGGGGCGGCGCGATCGACACCTGCAGCCGCTTCTCGTGCTTCTTCGACACCAGCCACGGCGGCCGCGTCGCCTTCGTCGGCGGCTACACCGGACTCGGCGTCGGCGCCTCGCGCTTCGGCGCCGCCGTCGCCCTCGACCTGCTCGACGGGCGCCCCACCGAGGCGACGGGGCTCGCCTACGTGCGCCGCAAGCCGGTCCCGTTCCCGCCCGAGCCGCTGCGCTGGGCGGTCGTGCAGCTGACGCGGTCGCGGCTCGCCGCCGCCGATCGCAACGGCGGCCGCCGCGGCCTCTGGCTGCGGACGCTCGACCGGCTCGGGCTCGGCTTCGACAGCTGATCCGCCTCCGGGCGGCACCCGGCCGCCGGGCGCCCCCGTCTCAGCGGCGAGGTGCGGCGCAGCTCCTCAGCGGGGTCTCAGCGCTGCCGAATCCCGCGCAGGAACGGGATCAGCTTGGCGAGGAACGCGTTGACGTCGGGGGCGGCCGAGCTCGGGTCGTTGTGGGCGTAGGTGGCGGCGCGGTCGGCCAGCGTCAGGTTCGACCTCGGGATCCCCGACTGCTCGGCGAGGGCCTCGGCGGCGGCCGGGACGCGATCGCCGCCGAGCGCGGCGCCGAAGGCGTAGATCCGCAAGCTCGGGTCGAGGTCGCCGCCGTGGGTGGCGTGGACGTCGAGGACCTGCTGGGCCGGGTTGGCGATCCCGTTGCCGACCACGGACGCGTCGAGCGTGAGACGTGCCGGGTGGTACCAGGCGGTGCCGTCGAGACCGGTGAGCCCCCAGCCGGAGAACATCGACGCCCAGCGGTCGAGCGGGGTGATCGCGCCGTCGCGGTCCCAGCCCCGCGGGTCGCCGGCACGGGCGAGTCGGCCGGCGTGGACCTGCGCGGCGACCAGCGACGGCGGCGAGGTGGCGACGTCGGTGGCGTAGCCGAAGGAGGCCTTGTTGGTGGCCGGCACCGGAGGCCTCAGGTTCGACGGCAGAAGCGGCCACCCGCGGAAGATCGACGGATCGTCGGGCTCGGCCTTGGTGAGGGCCGATCCGATCGTGCCGAACAGCCCCGCGAACGGCGCCGGGATTCCGCCGAAGGCGATCCAGGGTGAGTCGGTCTGCAGGTCGGCGAGCGCACTCTCGGCGTCCTCGGGGCTGATCGCGGTCGTCCGGCTGGCGCCGTCGATCAGGACCAGCCCGGAGAGATCGTCGGCCCCGGCCCGGCCCTTGAAGTCCCACGTCGCGTAGGCGGTCGTGATCGTGCCGCCGAGCGAGTGGCCACCCATCGCGACGTTGCGGCCGTGACGGCCCGCCAGGCGGACGACCCGATGCAGGTCCTGGACCTCGACGTTCATCCCCCAGTCGCGGGCGAACGGCACGTCGGCATCGGCGACGGGGTCGTAGTGATCGGTGACGCCGGGGTCGCTGAGGTATCCGAGGTAGTAGTCGAACAGCTCCCGACCGTCGACCCTCCCCGCCTTGAGCGCATCGACCATCGACTGGTCCTCGAGCAGGTTCTCGCGGCGCTCGACCGACCAGACCTGCCAGCTCGGAAGCCTGCGGGCGATCGTCCGCGCGAGCGGGTCGAAATAGCCGCCCCCGGCGGAGGTGCCCGGGTTGAGGACGAGCACGTTCGCCGCCTTCAGGCGCCCGGTCTTGACGATCCCGACCTCGTTCAGCTCGGCCGGCGTTCCGCGCGCCTGAAAGCCCTCGACGGTCCCCAACCGGACCGGGACGCGGGCGTCGGCGGCGGCCGCTGCGACCGCGAGCGCGACGAGCGCCGTGACCAGGAGGGGGAAGGCCCGGCCGCGCCGAGATATCGAGGTGACGGTCGGCACGGCTTCGGCATCAACCCTAGCTGGCTGTAGGCTCGCCCTGCAATGGGCATCGGTGTGCTCGAGATCGTGATCGTCGTGGTCATCGTGTTGATCGTCTTCGGCGGCTACAAGCGGCTGCCCCAGCTCGGGCGGTCGGCGGGCACGGGCGCCCGCAAGGGGGGCGAGAAGGCGAAGGAGCTGGCGGGACAGCTGCGGACGAAAGCCGAGGGGGTCGACACCAAGAAGGTCGGCGAGTCGGTCGGTCGGGGCTTCCGCGAGGCGCGCGAGGTCCGCGACACGGTGAAGGGGATCGCGAGCGGCGAGGAGGAGGAGGAGACCGCCGCTGAGGATCCGAAGCGATCCCCATCAGCGGCGAGCGGCGGCCCCGGCCCGGCCGACGGCGGCCCCGGGCCGGCCGACGGCGACTCCGGGCCGGCCGACGGCGACTCCGGGCCGGCCGACGGCGGCGGGAGCGGCGGAGAGGCCGGAAGCGACCGCCCTGCCGAGCGGTGAGCGCCGTCCCGCGGCCGGCGGCGCGCTGAGATGTGGGCTCAGGCCGAGATCGCGCTCGACCCGCGCCCGCGTGGCTTTCACCTGATCACCGACGAGGTCGTCTCGGCCCTGCCCGCGCTCGACGCCGTCGAGGTCGGGCTCCTGCAGCTGCAGATCCTCCACACCTCCGCCTCCCTCGCCCTGAACGAGAACGCGAGCCCCGATGTCCGGGCCGATCTCGAGCGCTGGTTCAGCGCCGCCGTGCGCGAGGACGCTCCCTACTGGCGCCACACCCTCGAGGGCCCCGACGACATGCCGGCGCACGTGAAGTCGGTGCTGATCGGCCCCTCACTCGTGATCGCGGTCGCAGCCGGGTCGCTGCGGCTCGGAACCTGGCAGGGGATCTACCTCTGCGAGCACCGCGACCACGGCGGCTCGCGCCGGCTCGTCGCCACGCTCAACGGCGAAGCGAGCCGCCCGTCGCCGGCCTGAAGATCGACGCACCGACGCCACTGCCCCGGGTTCGAGGGCAGATCCGGTGGTTCGGTCCGCCGCCGGCCCGGGCTCAGGCGGCGGGCAGCTTCCGCGCCCGCCGTCCGAACCCCTGCCAGGGGTTGGGGGTCACCTCGATTCGCCGGCGGCAGCTGTGGATCGTCCAGCCGTCGGGCGCGAGCCGGCGATCGGACAGCTCATCCCAGGCGATCGGCATCGCGACCGGGGCCCGGGGCCGGGCACGGACGCCGTAGGGGGCGACCGAGTGCTGCGCGTAGTTGATCCGGTTGACGTCGACGTAGATCCGGGCGCCGCGATCGGCGCGACGCCATTCGAGCGTCAGGCGGTCGGGATCGTCGGCGACCATCCGCTCGGCGATCGCGCGTGCACAGGCGTGCACGGCACCGAAGTCGGGGCCGCGTCGCAGCGGGCAGACGACATGGACCCCGCGCGAGCCGGTGACCATCGCGAACGGGACGAGGCCGGCGTCGCGGAGGTGGTCGCCGGCGGCGCGAGCGGCGGCGCGAACCGCGGCGAAGCCGACGCCGGGGGAGGGGTCGAAGTCGAGGATCAGGCGGTCCGGTCGGCGCGGGCGGTCGGCGCGGGAGAGCCACGCGTGCGGGGTGACCATGTTCTGGCCGGCGAGATAGACGAGCGTCGCCGCATCGACGGCGACGACCTGGACGAGCGAGCCGCCGCGCTTGGCCACGCGGGCGCGGCTGATCCAGTCGGGGAAGTGCGGCGGGATCGACTTCAGGTAGTAGCCCTCGCCTCCGATCCCGTCCGGAAACACCTGGAAGGTGAGCGGGCGGTCGCGGAGCAGCGGCAGCATCAGCCCCGCCACCCGCTCGTAGTGGCGGGCGAGATCGAGCTTGGTCGTGCCGATCTCGGGGAACATCACCTTGTCGGGATGGCTGATCGCCACCGATCGCCGGCCGCAGCGGATCGTGGCGCTCACCGCTCCCGGACCACCTCCGTCGCGGCCTTGTCCTCGCGGAGGCCGAGGAAGCGCGGGTGGCGAAGGCGGCCGTCGCGGGTCCACTCGCTGAAGCCGACCTGGGCGACGAGGACCGGCTCGACCCAGTGCGGCCGCTTGACGTCGATCCCGTCCCGCCGCGAGAACGGGCTGTCGGGCGCCGTGAGGTCCCGGAGCCGCCCGCCGAGGCTCGTCAGCGTCGCCTCGTCGAAGCCGGTGCCGACCCGTCCCGCGTAGCGCAGCTCGTCGCCCTCGCGGTAGCCGAGCAGCAGGGCACCGAACCCGCTCCGTGCGCCCTTCGGGTCCGTATAGCCGCCGATGACCAGCTCCTGGCCCTGCTCGCACTTGAGCTTGAGCCAGTCGCGGGAGCGGCGCTCGCTGTAGAGGGAGGCGGCCCGTTTCGCGATCAGGCCCTCCCATCCCTTCGCGCACGCCGCCGCGAAGAGACGCTCGCCGTCCTCGTTGCGATAGGGGGTGAAGCGGATCGGGCCGGCGAAGCGGATGCAGCGCCGGAGCAGGCGCTTGCGGCTTCGCAAGGGCAGTCGGCGGACGTCGAAGCCCTCGAGCCAGAGCACGTCGAACGCGTAGAGGAAGACGGGCACGGGCTCGCGGCGGCGGCGGGCCAGGCGCGCGAAGCTGGTGCGGCTGCCGTCGAACGCCACCAGCTCGCCGTCGATGGCGAAGCGGTCTTGCGGGTCGGCCGCGAGCGCCGCGACGATCTCCGGATAGCGGTCGTTCTGGGGGAGGTCGTTGCGCGAGAGCAGTCGCACCGCGCCGCCGTCACGGATCGCGATGCAGCGGACGCCGTCGAGCTTGCGCTCGAAGATCCAGCTCGGGTCGCTGAATCGCCGGTCGGTCAGCACCGCCGTCATCGGCGCCGCATGGCGCGGGGCGGGCGCGACCGTGAGCCTCGCCCGGTCGGCCTCCGGCAGCGCGGCGATCGCGGAGCTCAACGGTCTGCCCGGCCCATTTGCGGCAGTCTTGCTGATCGATGGAGCTGGTGGAGGAGGTCATCGAGGCCCACGGCGGCCGCGCGGCGTGGAGGGGCGTCGAGCGCATCCGGCTGCGGGCGCGATCGGGAGGGCTCCTGTTGAGGACGCGCGCCCGACCCAACGCGTTGCGGGAGGTGGGCCTCGACGTCGAGATCGGCGGCGTCAGCGCGACGGCGTCGCCATATCCGCGCGCCGGCCTCCGCGGCGTCTTCGCGGATGGAGGCGTCCGGATCGAGACCGATGCCGGCGCGGTCGTGGCGTCGCGGGAGGACCCGCGGCGCTGCTTCTTCGGCCGCCCGGGCCTGCGTCGCAACCTCCGTTGGGACGACCTCGACCTCGTCTACTTCGCCGGGTATGCGTGGTGGAACTACCTCAACCATCCGCTGCTGCTCGCCCGCGACGGGGTGACGGTCAGCGAAGCCGAGCCGCTCCGCCGCGGCGCCGAGACCTGGCGCCGGCTCGACGTCACGTTCCCGCCCGGCCTCGACACCCACAGCCGCAGGCAGGCGTTCCTCTACGACGGGCGGCTGCGACTCCGCCGCCACGACTACGTGGCCGAGATCGTGGGGCGCTGGGCGCACGCCGCCCACTTCTGCGACCGCCACCGCCTGATCGACGGGCTGCTCGTGCCGACCCGCCGGCGCGTGTATCCGCTGGCCCCGGGCGGCCGGGTCGTTCCGCGCCCGGCCCTGGTCGCCCTCGACCTCGCCGAGATCGAGGTGCTGCGGCGGGATTGAGTCGGCGCCGGCCTCAGGCGAGGGCGTCGAGCGCGTCGTCGAGGCTGTCGTAGATCGAGATCGCGTCGTAGGCACCGGTGACCCGCAGCAGCCGCTCGACCTGGTCGCCGGCGCAGCAGAGCGCCATGCCGGCCCGGCTCTCGAGCTCGCGCCACGACTGGATGATCAGGGCGAGGCCGCTGGAGTCGATGAACTCGCAGCCGGAGAGGTCGAGCACGACCGGGGCCGGGCCCTCCTCACGGGCGGCGCGGAGCTCGCGCTCGAGCTCGGGCGCGGTATCGAGGTCGAGCTCGCCCACGACCGAGATCCTGCGCACCGGTCCGCACAGCTCCTCCGATCTGGCCTCGAAAGCTGCGGGCATCGGGCAACCCGATCCTAGCGGCACGCCGCCGCCGCCGCCCCCGACCGCCGCGACACGCCACAATCGAGGCCGAGGAGATGGGAGACGAGCGCAGACCTTCTTGGCCCTCAGGCACGTTCCGGATCCATTCGCCGCTCCGGGGCGGGATCGTTCCGGCGCTGATCGCGCTCGCCGGGCTGGCGATCCTCGACACCCGCGACGACCTGGTCATCGTCGGCTTCTTCGCCCTGGTCCCGCTGGCGACAGCGCTCAGCGGCCATCTCCGGGTGACCGTCGCGGTGGTCGCGATGACCGTGGTCGTCGTCGGCGCCAGCGGACTGTGGAACCACAACTACGGGACCGTCGACTTCTGGGTTCGCTACGGGCTGATGGGGCTCGGCGCCGTGTTCGCCTGCTTCGTGGCGGCGATCGTCGGCCGCAACAACCGGTCCGGGGCCCGAATCGAGATGC
>CAZTGN010000078.1:0-10260 GCA_964613275.1 uncultured Conexibacter sp.
CCCCCGAACGACGGAAGCCCGCGTGGATAGCGGGCTCTCGGGTGAAGCGGCTGATGGGATTCGAACCCACGACCTTCTGCATGGCAAGCAGACGCTCTAGCCAACTGAGCTACAGCCGCACGGGGGCGGGAGTATAGAAGGGCGCCTCACGGCGCCGCAGCGGCAAGATGGGCGGCGTTGAGCCAATCCGGCTGGAGGTCCGTCGCTCGCCGTGGAGGTGCGGCGGGCGCCCGCCGTGGAGGGGCGGCGGCGCGTGGCGGCGGTGGAGAGCGGGGCCGGTCAGTCGGCGTCGAGCGCCTCGTTGACGAGGCGGTCGGCCTCGGCGTTGAGCTCGCGGCGGACGTGGCGGATCGACCAGGAGTCGAGGCGGGCGAGGGCGGCGGCCGCGGCCGCGTGGAGCGGCTTCAGGTCCGGCTTCTTGACCCTGTACTCGCCGCGCACCTGCCTGACGACGAGCTCCGAGTCGCCGACTATCTCGAGCTCGGTCGCACCGTGGGCGGCGGCACGCTCGATCCGGAGGATCAGCGCCCGGTACTCGGCCACGTTGTTGGTCGCTCTGCCGATCGCCTGCGAGACGCTGTCGACCACCTCGCCGTCCGGATCGCTGACGACCGCGGCGATCGCCGCCGGGCCGGGGTTGCCGCGCGCCCCGCCGTCGACGTGGACGGTGAGCTTCAAGGCTCCTCGACCGGCGTCGCCGCGGACGACTTCTCCTCGAGCGTGCCGTCCACGGCCACCATCAGGTTCCAGCTCCGGTCGGGCGCGCCGAGCTGGTCGATCGTGTCCCCCTTGCCCGACTCGCGAACCTCGTGCCCGTGGCCGGCCGCCGCGACCTCCCACTGATACCAGGTGATCTCCCAGGCGATCGTCAAGCGGACAACCTCCCCGCCGTTGCCCCTGCGCACCAGCGCCGTCGCTCGCGGCGGGCCGAGCGTCCGGGTGAGCCCGGCCACGGTGCGGCGATGGTCGGAGCGGTTGAAGGCGGCGACGGCGTCGGCGACGGTGGTCCCTGCCGGCTCCGGGTCGGGCGCGACGGCGGCCGGGAGCCGAGCTCCTTCGGGCTCCGCCGAATCCGGCTCCGCCGCCGGGGCGGAGCCGCCGTCGCCGCGGTCGGGCAGACGCCAGGACGAGAGCAGGCCGCCGATGACGCCGCCGCCGCGACCGCGACGGCGTTCCCGCCCCCGGGACGCCGTTGCCGCCGCCACGTCCTCGGGGCGAAGCCATCCGGCGGCCTCGGCACGGGGCTTGCAGAGCTCACAGACCGCAACCACGGCGCCGTCACCGGTCACGAACTCGATCGCGCGCTCGCCGGGCAGAAGGCGCCGTCCGCAGACGGCGCAGGCGGGGTCGGACTCGGGCTCGTCGAGCATCCTGCCCGCAGGTTAGATCACGGTCGCGACGGGCCGGCGGCAGCCGGCACACTCCATCCTCAAGCCGCGTTCTGCAGGTGTGAGCGCATCCCCAGCACCGCCTTCGTGTGCAGCTGAGAGACACGCGACTCGGTCACCCCGAGGACTTCTCCGATCTCGCGCAGGGTCAGCGTCTCGTAGTAGTAGAGGGCGATGACGAGCCGCTCGCGATCGGGCAGCGACTCGATCGCCTCGGCGAGCCGGTCCTTCAGCTCGACCGTGTCGACGGCCTCCTCGGGATCGACCGCGTTCGGGTCGTGGATCGTGTCGAGGAGCGAGACCTGACCGCCGTCGGGGTCGGAGACCGTCCAGAGGTCGTCGAGCGCCAGCACCGAGGAGTTGGCGATCTCGAGCAGGGTCGTGCGGAAGTCCTCGACCGAGACCCCGAGGCGATCGGCCATCTCCTCCTCGCTGGGGGCCCGCCCGAGCTTGTTCTCGAGCTCCGAGTGGGTCTTCTCGACGTCGCGCGCCTTCGCGCGGACCGAGCGTGGCACCCAGTCGAGCGAGCGCAGCTCGTCGATGATCGCACCGCGGATCCGCGCGACCGCGTAGGTCTCGAACTTGATGTCGCGATCGAGGTCGTAGCGCTCGATCGAGCCGATCAGCCCGATCAGGCCGTAGGAGATGAGATCGCCCTCCTCGACGTGGGACGGAAGGCCCGAGGCCATCCGTCCCGCCACGTACTTGACGAGCGGTGAATAGGCGACGACGAGCCGCTCGCGAGCGCGCTCGTCGCCTTCCTCCTTGCAACGACGCCAAAGCTCCTTGAGCTCGACCGCCTTGACGTTGGTCTCCATTCCGGGTCCTCCTCGGGCCATACGTTAGTCAAGGTCGCCGTTACGCCCGCGGGTGGGCGCCGGCATAGGCAGCGCGCAACCGTCCCGGCTCGACGCGGGTGTAGATCTGGGTGGTCGAGATGCTCGCGTGCCCGAGCAGCTCCTGGATCGAGCGCAGGTCGGCGCCGCCCTCGAGCATGTGGGTGGCGAACGAGTGCCGCAGGGCGTGCGGCGAGACCCGGCCGGCGATCGCCGCCTCGTCGACCCAGCGGCCGAGCCTCCGGGTCACGTCCGAGGGCGACAGGCGCCGGCCGCTCTTCGAGAGCAGCAGCGCTCGCTCGCCGGGCTCGCCCACGAGCGCCGGCCGGAACCGCTCCACGTAACGTGAGACGGCCCTTTGCGCGGGCTCGCCGAGCGGCACGATCCGCTCCTTGCCGCCCTTGCCCGTGACCCTCACCGTCTCGGCGTCGAAGTCGATCGAGTCGAGGTCGAGCGCCACCAGCTCGGCGCAGCGGAGCCCCGAGGAGTAGGCGAGCTCGAGCATCGCCCGGTCGCGGGCGGCAAGCGGCGTCGTCGCCGGGATCCGCTCGAGCAGCCGCCGGGCCTGCTCGCGGTCGAGCACCCGGGGCAGGCGCGAGGCCGCCTTCGGGTTCGGCAGCAGCTCGGCCGGGTTCTGCACGGCGGCCCCGGTCCTGGTCAGGTGGTCGAAGAGCCCGCGCGCGGCGGCGAGCTTGCGGCCGACCGTGGTCCGCTCGAGGCCGCGGCCGGCGAGCGCCGCCGCGTATCCCCGCAGCCGCCGATAGTCGAGCCCGCGCGGATCGTCGATGCCGGCAGCGGTGGCCCACCCGGCGAGCTCCTCGAGATCGCCGGCGTAGGCACGCATCGTGCTCGCCGCGAGCTGCCGGGCCTGGAGCTCGCGCCGGTAGGCGAGCAGCGCCGACTGCCACGCGGCCGAGGCGCCCCTTGCCGGTTCCTGCTCGCCCTCGTTCGCCATCGCAGACCCCGATTCGCGGTTCGGGGACCGGAACCTGCCGGCGGCGGCGATCCCGTCGCACCGCCGGGCAGCCATGGCTCGCTCAGCCGATGTAGATCGGCGTGCCGACGTCGACCCGGTCGTAGAGCTCGATCACGTCCGGCACCGCCATCCGCACGCAGCCGTGGGAGGCGGCGCTGCCGAGCGAACCGGCGTCGTCGGTGCCGTGGATGCCGGCGCCGTCGTAGATCCCCATCCACCGCGCCTTCAGCGGGTTGTCGGGCCCGGGCGGGATCGTCTGCCCGGCGAGGCTTCCCGCCCAGGCGGAGTCGGGAACGTTCCAGACGGGATCGACCTGCTTGCTCTGGATGCTGTAGAGCCCGGCCGGCGTGTCGAAGCCCTGAGCGCCGATCGCGACGGTGTAGGTCTTGACCGACTTCAGATCCTCATACAGCGTCAGCGTGAAGCTGGAGCGGTCGACGACCAGGTAGGTCGGATACCTCTCGGCGACCTCGGCGGTGGTGACCTCGGGCTTGATCTTCTCGACGTCGGCCCCGACGGTGCGGTCGGACGGATCCTCGAGGGCGCGCTCGACCGCACGCGTGAGCCCCGCCTGGTCGAGCGTGCGACCCGACCTCGATGCGACGGGAACGAGCTTGCCGCCGCTCGGCTCGACGCTCGCGTCGACCGGGTCGCGATCGACGTTGCCGGCGATGTGGGCGACGAAGTGATCGACCGCATCCCGGTCGTACTCGATCCTCGGCGTGATCGCCTCGTCCACCTCGCCCCCGCTCAGCGCCCGCCATGTGCGGCCCGCAAGACCGCCCTCCCGGGACGCGGCGAGGGCCTCCTCGATGGTCCGGTCGATGTCGGCGCTGACGTCGCTCTCGTGCCGGGTCAGCGTGAACTTCTCGCCCCCGTACTTGACGGTGACGGTCTCGTTCAACGGGTCGATCAGGTTGCGCTCGACCTCGCCCCGTGCCGTGTCCGCATCGAGGCCGCCGACGTCGACGCCGCCGATCGTTACCCCCTCGGCGATCGTGCCGTCCCGGCTCGAGTCCCAGAGGTAGGCGAGCAGCACGACGAGGACCGCCGTGAAGACGACCGCGACCAACGAGATCTGTGCCTTGCGCCCCATGGGGGAGGAGATACGAGATTGCCGCGTGACGCCCTCCTGGCGCCGAGCTTCTCTCTGAAGTGTAGGTGGGGCACCGGTCGGTCGGCAACCTCGCCCGGCAGTGCAATCGCGGTTGCGGAGCCGAGCGGGAATCCCGCGGCCCGGGCCCGGGTCAGATCCCGAACGGCTCGCGCTCGGTGCCGGTGCCTTCGTCCCGGGACGGCTGTGGCGGCTGCGCCAGCGGGCTGCGCCGCAGGAATCGCTCGACCTCGCCCTCGTAGGTGTAGCTGGACTCGACCCCGCGGAGGATCGGGCGCAGGCGCAGGTGCTCGGCGAACGCGAGCACCGTTTCGCGCGTCGTGTAGCCGTATTCGAAGCCGCACGCCTTGTACCGGCGGTTGTCGAGGCCGCGGCCGAAGCGCAGCAGGCCGAGCATCTCCGGCGGGATCTGCAGCCCGAACGGCCGCAGCGGCGCCGTCAGCAACCCCGTCCCCCAGGGCGAGAGCGCGGGCAGCGGCCGCTTGCCGAGCAACCCGATCACCTCCGACAGCGCCAGGACGCCGTCGGCGGTGACGTTGTAGACGCCCGGCAGCCGGTTCAGCGTGGCGTGCTCGAGCGCGTGGACGACGTCGTCCTCGTGCACGAACTGCAGGCGCGGATCGAAGCCGGCGATCATCGGCACGAGCGGCAGCGACAGGAGCCGGGTGAAGGACGTCGTCACGTCGGGACCGAGGACGTTGGAGCAGCGCAGGATGGTGACGTCGACGCCGCGCTGCTTGCCGGCGAAGTCGATCACCGAGGCTTCGGCGTCGACGATGTCGCGCTCGATCGGCGTCGCCGGCGGACGGGAGCGATCCATCGCCTCGGTGAAGAACGCGGGGTCGGTCTGGGTCGACCCGTAGACGTGCCCTGACGACTTGAAGATCAGCTTGCGGACCGGCGAGCCCTCGCCGGCGCAGGCGGCGAGCAGGTTCATCGTCCCGATCACGTTGCTCTCGTGCGCGCGCCGCCGGGACGTCGTGATCGAGTCGACGACGAGACGCGCGTCGATGACGGTGTCGATCCGGGCGGCGCGGACGATCCGCTGGATCAGCCCGTGCTGGTCGGAGACCTTGACGAACTCGGTCCGCTCGAGCTCGCGCGTCGGGTCGCGCGAGTCGACGCCGACTATCGCCTCGACCTCCGCGAACGACTCGAGGGCTTGAGCCAGCCGGCCGCCCCAGTAGCTCGACAGGCCGGTGATCAGGACCCGGCGCCGCTCGGGCCGGGTGCCGCCCACCTCGACGCCGTCGCTCATCCGAGCCAGACCGACCGGCGCCGGGTGACCATCTCGTGGAGGTTCTCCTGGATCCGCGCCCGCACCTCCTGCGCGACGGACTGGACCAGCGCCTTGTCCTCGGCCGGGTCCGGCCCCATCACGGTCGTGTCGATGGGCTCCAGGAAGCGAATCCTGAACTTGGCCGGCAGGTAGCCGAGCATCCCGAGCGGGCCCAGCCACGGGAAGGTCGGCGTCAGCGGGAAGTAGAGCAGCCCGGTTGCCCTCTGCAGGAGCCGCGAGCGAGCGAACACGGGCGCCGCCTCCTCGGCCCCGACGACGCAGACGGGCACGATCCGGGCCTCGGCGCGCATCGCGGCCTCGACGAATCCGCCGCGGCCGAAGCGCCGCACCCTGTAGCGGTCCTTGACGAGCTTCTCGGTGCCCTTGCGGCCCTCCGGGAAGACGAGCACCAGACCGCCCTCGTCGTAGAGCAGGCGGTGGACGTTGGCCGGATGGGCGGGAACGCAGCCGATCTTCGGCAGCAGCGCCGAGAACCCGGGATAGCCCTTGAAGAAGTGCTCGACGGTCATGTGCAGCGGTCGCGGCCGCGGGTGCTCGTCGCGAATCGCCTTGCCGATCATCACCGCGTCCGGCGGCAGCGCTCCGGCGTGGTTGGAGACCAACAGGGCGCCACCCTCGTCGGGCACGTTCTCGACGCCTTCGACCTCGCAGCGGAACCAGTAGCGGTAGAAGAACTCGACCAGGGTCGCGTCGAAGACGCCCTCCACCCGTTCGGAGCGGCCCCAGTCGTCGATCCGGCGTTCGGGCTCGATCGCCGGCAGGAGCGAGCGCATCCGCTCGCGCTCGCGGGAGTCGAGCTCGTCGCCGGCCCCCCCACCGGAGCCGGGCGCCGGGGCAAGCGACGTGTTGCGCGGGGCCATCGTGGCATCTTCGCAGCAAGCTTCCGTACCCGGTGGATCCCGTGGCGGAGGCTAAGCTCAACCCATGGCCGAACCCGATTCCGGCCGGCCAAGGCGAAGGCGACCGCCGCGAGCCGTCACCTACCCGTACCGGCGGATCGAGCACGTCGACGTGACGCCCGCGGACGGGCCGGATCCATACGGGGACGATGCGCCCGCCTGGCTTGCGATCGACTGGCGCCGCCACCTGCGGACGATCGAGGTCGGCCGGACACGGATCAACTACGCGGAGATCGGCGAGGGACCGGCGATCGTCTTCGTGCACGGTCTCGGCGGCTGCTGGCAGAACTGGCTCGGGAACATGCCGCGGATGGCGGCGCTCGGGTTCCGGGCGATCGCGCTCGACCTGCCCGGCTTCGGCTCCAGCCCGATGCCTCCCTGGCAGGTCTCGATCTCCGACTACGGCCGACTGCTCGGCGACTTCCGCGAAGCGCTCCGCCTCGATGCCTGCACCCTGGTCGGCAACTCGATGGGCGGCTTCATCGCCGCCGAGGTGGCGGTCGGAGGACCGGAGTGGGTCGAGCGACTCGTCCTCGTCTCCTCGGCCGGGATCAGCCACGCACGGATGCGGCGGGGGCCGGTCCTCGCCGGCGCCCGGGTCAGCGTGCTCGCCAACCCGCTGCTGCGGCGACTCGACATCGCGGCGATGAGGCGTGCCGGGTTGCGAAAGCTGATGATGGGCGGCGTCATCCGCCATCCCGAGCGGATGCCGCGGGAGATGCTGGTCGAGTTCATCGCGCCCGCTCTCGGCGCCCCGGGCTTCGTTCCGGCGGTCGCGGCGCTGACCGGATACGACCTGCTCGACCGGCTCGGGCGGATCCACACGCCGACGCTCGTCGTCTGGGGGCGCGACGACCTGGTGGTGCCGGCCGCGGACGCCGCCGGCTTCATCGAGCGCATCCCCGGAGCCCGGCTCGTCGTCTTCGACGACTGCGGCCACGTGCCGATGGCGGAGCACCCGTTCCGGTTCAACCGCCTGCTCGCGGACTTCTGCGGCGTCTCCGCTCGATCAGCGTCATGACGCCGGCGTCGAGCTCAGACCCGGGCCCGGATCATCGACGCGAGCGCCCGCGGGATGCGACGCCGCGAGGCCGCGAGCGCATCCCCCAGGGCCGCTGCCGTCGCCGGTCCGTGCAGCCCGGTCCCGTGCCCGGTCAGCAGGTGCAGGGGCTCGAAGTCGGCGAGGCGACGAGGGGGCAGCGCCCGCAGCATCGGGTGCACGCCCACCGCCTCGTCGCCGGCCCGGAAGTAGCGGGCGGTGCCGACGGCCTCGGGGACGATCAGCGCCCGGTCGGCGGGCGAGTGGATCGCGACCTCGCGCCAGAACCGGTGGTCGAGGACCTTCACCGGCTCGAGCCCGCTGCCCTCGATGCCGGTGAAGGGCAGCCGGTGAAGCGGCGTCCCGAGTCGCTCGGCGAGCGCGGCGCAGTCGCGCTCGTGGCGATCGAGGAGCTGCAGGACCCCGGCCACCCGGTCGCCCCCCGCCAGGGCCGCGATCCGCTCGTCGATCCCGGGAACGTCGACCGGGTCGACCACCCAGACCTTCCCGCCCCCGTCGCCGAGCCGAACGCAGTGGCTCGCGCGCTGCATCAGCTCGTCGCGGTCGGCGAGCCAGCTCAGGCCGAGATCGTGCTCCTCGAATCGCGGCTGTCCCATCAGCCACCGCCCGGGGCCGGATGTTGAGTAGCTGCCACGGATGATCGTCCGCCCGCGGCGGCGTAGCCTCGAATGCGATGACGATCTCCCGGTGCCCCGCCTGCGGAATGGTGACTGTAGCGGTCGCCGACGAGCGCTCTCCTTCGCGTTGCGAGCACTGCGGGCAGCACCTCGACGAGTCCGCGCCGCCGAGCCGCACCGGCTCCGGCTCGCTGGAGAGCCGCGTCCGCGAGCGGCTCTACGGCCGCCACGGCCTCGGGCGACGCCTCGTCAGGCGGTGACGGCGCCTTCCGAGGCGCTCGAGACCGTCGCCGCATACTTCGCCATCACCCCCGACCGGTAGGCGGGCTCGGGTGGCTCGTACGCAGCGACCCGGGCCGCGATCTCTCCGTCGCTCAGGTCGACGTCGATCCGGCGGGCGTCGACGTCGACCGTGATCGTGTCGCCCTCGCGGACCGCCGCGATCGGGCCGCCCTTGACCGCCTCGGGTGCGACGTGGCCGATCATCAGGCCGCGGGTCGCGCCGGAGAAGCGGCCGTCGGTGATCAGCGCCACGTCCTCCCCGTGGCCGCTGCCGACGATTGCCGCGGTGACCTGCAGCATCTCGCGCATGCCCGGCCCGCCGGTCGGCCCCTCGTTGCGGATCACGATGATGTCGCCCGGATCGATCCCTCCCGACTTGACGACCGCGAAGCAGTCCTCCTCGCACTCGAACACGCGAGCGGGGCCGGTCTGACCCATCCGCTCGGTGCCGGCGACCTTGACCACGGCGCCGTCGGGGGCGAGGTTGCCGTGGAGGATCGCGAGCCCCCCCTCTGTCTTGACCGGGTCGCCGACCGGACGGACGACATCCTGGCCCGGCGCCTCGTCGGCGCGATCGGCCTCCTCGCCGATCGTCCGCCCGGTGACGGTGATCTCGTCGCGGTTGAGCAGGCCCGCCTCCGACAACCGGCCGAGGATCAGCGGCACCCCGCCGGCCCGGTAGAGGTCGGTCGCCACGTAGCGCCCGCCCGGCTTCATGTCGCAGAACAGCGGCGTCCGCCGCGAGATCCGCTCGAAGTCGGCGATCTCGAGCGTGACCCCTGCCTCCCGCGCGACCGCGAGGAGGTGCAGGACCCCGTTCGTCGAGCCGCCGGACGCGCAGATGCAGGCGATCGCGTTCTCCAGCGACCCCTTCGTGATGATCCGGCTCGGGCGCAGATCCTCGGAGAGCACCTGCATCACGAGCTCCCCGACCTTCTCGGCGACGGTGTCCTTCTCGTCGTCCTCGGCGGGCACCATCGCCGAACCCCCGGCGGAGATGCCGAGCGCCTCGAAGGCACAGGCCATGGTGTTCGCGGTGAACTGGGCGCCGCACGCGCCGGCGCCGGGGCTGGCGACCTCCTCGAGCTCGTGGAGCTCCTCGTCGGTCACCGTGCCGGCCGCGTGGCCGCCGATCGCCTCGAAGACGTCGAGGATGGTGACGTCGCGACCGTGGTAGCGGCCGGGGGCGATCGACCCCCCGTACAGCATCAGCGACGGGACATCGAGGCGGGCCAGCGCCATCACGCACCCGGGGATCGTCTTGTCGCAGCCCGACAGCGCGACCAGCGCATCGAACTGGTAGCCGCGTGCGGTGAGCTCGATCGAGTCGGCGATCACCTCGCGACTGACGAGCGAGCTCTTCATGCCCTTCGTGCCCATCGTGATGCCGTCCGAGATCGCGACCGTGTTGAACTCCATCGGCGTTCCGCCGGCGGCTCGGATGCCGTCCTTGATGTGCTCGGCGAGGCCGCGGAGGTGGTAGTTGCACGGCATCGCCTCGATCCAGGTGTTGGCGATCCCGATCGTCGGCCGGCCGAGCGCATCGTCGTCGAAGCCGATTCCCTTCATGTAGGCGCGGGCGGCGGCCCGGTCGGGCCCGTCGAAGACGGCGGCCGAGCGGGGACGCGGGAATGTCGGGGGTTCGCTCATCGCGGAGATCGTTCCGGCTCGGATCAGATGCCGCCGACGCCGTCGACGTTTCCCTCGGCGGCGGTCGGTGCGCCCCCGGTCCACTCGCTGAGCCTGGCGATGTCGCGGCGGACGTGATCGGGGTCGAGCTGGCGACCC
>CAZTGN010000079.1:0-10231 GCA_964613275.1 uncultured Conexibacter sp.
ACTCGCGCGCCAGCTCGACGAGGTCGGAGCGAAGCGCGTCGCGCCCGTCGCCGGCGGCCTCGAGCGCCTTCAGCGTCGGGCCGTAGTTGGTGGCGAAGAAGTCGACGAAGCCCTCCGCGGAGCGGTAGCGGAAGTTGAAGGTCCGCCGCTCGTGGGCCGTCCACTCGACCCCGCCGGCGAAGATCTCTCCGAGCCGGGCCTCGGTCCCCCACAGCATCGGCGACTGGATCCCGGCGGGCGGCGGCACGTGGGCGCCGATCGTCTTGAACATCGCGCCGATGAACCCCTCCGGCGTCCAGCTCGCGAGCGCCACGGCGCCGCCGGGCCGGCTGACCCGGATCATCTCCGCGGCGACCTGCTCCTGCCGGGGCGCGAACATCGCCCCGTAGATGCTGGTCACCGCGTCGAACGCCGCCTCGCCGAACGGCAGCTCCTCGGCATCGCCGACCACGAAGTCGATCTCGAGCCGCTCCGCGCGGGCGCGCTCGCGCCCGCGCTCGAGCAGCTCCGGGACGTAGTCGCAACCGGTCACCGCACAGCCGAGCCGCGCGGCGGCGATCGCCGCGTTGCCGCTGCCCGCGGCGACGTCGAGCACCTGCCAGCCCGACCGCAGGTCAGCCTCGTCGACGAGACGCTCGGCCGCGGAGACGATCGTCGTCGCCACCTCCGCGAAGTCGCCGCTCGCCCAGGTCGCCTGCTGCTTGGCCTTCACCGCGTCGGTATCGACTGCTGCCATCCGCTCTCCTCCATCCTCCGCTTGCGATCGCCGGCCGCGGCGCTCAGAAGTCGCCGGGCAGGATCGTCGGCTTCGCGGTCCCGTACAGCCACTGCTCGAAGTAGTCGCCGAGCAGGTCGAGCTTGGCGCCCGACAGGCCGCTCGCCCGCTTCGCCGCGGCGATGAACCGGCGGGTCGTGATGTTGCCGTGGGACCGTCGCTCGAGCAGGTCGCGGGCGAAGGCGAAGAAGCGCCGGTCGCCGACGATCTCGCGGTAGCCCTCGACCGTCATCGCTCCGCGCTGGTAGGTCGGGAAGAACGCGAACAGGTTCGCCGGATCGCCGTCGAGGATCGCCGGAGCGATCGCCCAGTCCTCGTCGGGCGTGGTCGCGTAGAGGTCGGCGAGGATCACCGCCGGGTCGGGGCCGCCCTGGGTCCGGAAGTCCCAGTACCACTCGCTCCAGTTCGCCCAGCCCTCGTTGAACCAGATGTCGGCCCAGGTCGCCAGCGTGACGCTGTTGCCCCACCACTGATGCGCGAGCTCGTGCAGGTGCGTGCCCGGGTTGATCGACGGGTTGCCGCTCACGTAGCCGCCCGCGTAGTGCGGCTTGGTCTGCACCTCGAGGGCGTAGCCGACGCCGGCGGCACGGTCGGCGACCGCGCCGGTCGAGTCGAACGGGTACGGTCCGAACGTGTCGCTCAGGAAGTTCGTCTGGGCGGGCGCCCCGGCGAGCGTCGTGGCGATCGCCGCCTTCTGCTCGGGCGTCGCGCTGCTGTCGACCGCGTCGTAGACCGGCAGGCTCCGCCCCGTCGACGTCTCGGTCATCGAGCCGACCTCGTAGTCGAAGTCGCCGACCGTACCCGTCGTCAGGTAGGTCGCCGACGGGTCGTCCTCGCGCCAGTGCCAGGTGACGGTCCCGTCGGGGTGGCTCCGGTTCTTGACGTTCTCGCCCACGCCGAGCGCCGTCTTCCCGGCCGGGACGCGGATCAACGTGTCGAAGGTCGCCTTGTCGGTCGGGTAGTTGTTCGAGGGGAACCAGCTCTGCGCGCCGATCGGCTCGTTGACCACGAAGGCGCCGTCGCAGGTCTGCGGCGGGTCGAGCGGGAAGCAGGCCGGGATCCATCCCTCGATCGATGTGTCGGCGTCGGTGATCGGCTCCGGCGCCCCCGAGTAGTCGACCTCGACGACGAACCTCCGGCCCGCCTTCGGCCGCGTCGAGGGATGAGGCCGGACGACCAGCTTCATCGGCTGGGTCACCGCGGGGGTCGGGCTCAGGTCGGGCGTCGCCTCGACCTGGCTGAAGTCGGCCTCGCGCCCGTTGACGGTGACCCGCGCGACGTCGAGGTCCTGGAAGTCGAGGCTGAGCTCCTTCAGCGTCTCCGTCGCCCGCGCCTTGATCTTCGTCGTCGCCGTCAGGAACTCGTTCGCAACCGGGTCGTAGTCGAGGTAGATCCGGTAGTGCTTGGCGTCATAGCCGCCGTTGCCGATCTGCGGCAGCAGCGGATCGCCGAGGGTCCGGGCGCCGGCGACGGGCTTGCCCTCGCCGTGCCGCTTGCCGGCCTCCGCGGCCGCCGGCACGACCAGCATCACCGACCCGAGCACGACTGCCACGACGCGCCAGCGAACGTCCACGAATGCCTCCCGGTCCAAGAACACCCTGCGGGCGACAATAACCCGGCGGCGGCGGCTCTTCAACCCGACCGGCTCGAGGACACCGCGACAGGCCTCCGCGTCGGGCCTCCGCGACCGGCTCTCGGACGGTCGATCGCGGGCATGGCGACCGCCGGCATGGCCCTCGACCGTCGCGAGACGATCGGCGGCGGCCCGAAGGCCGCGCCGCGGCCGCGCCGCCCCGCTCTCAGCGCAGGCTGAACGGCGGGTACTCGTCGGTGACGAGGACGACCACGTAGCCGATCACGCGGTTGTGCCAGCGCATCACGCCCTCGACGAAATCGAAGATGCCGCGCGGGTAGCGGCCGGTGAAGAGGATCGCGAACCAGGCACAGATCACCGCGAGGAACGCCCCGATGTAGAGGAAGAGCAGGACGACGTAGTGTGGGATCGCCAGCAGCCACTTGATCAGCGGCATCCCGCGGCCGAGATCGTTCTCGACATCCGGGTACGGGTAGTCGAGGTGGACGGCCTGCTCCTCGTCGGTCGACGGGTAGCGGTCATCCATCAGCAGCGCGTAGACGCCGATCCGGTTGCCGAACCGTTGCAGCTGCAGGTTCCAGTCGTGCGACCAGCGCGGGTACTTCTCGCGGAACAGGATCATCAGCAGGGTCGGCAGGAACAGGAGCCCGACGCCGCTGATCGCGATCGTGACGGTCGTCCCGTCGACGCCTTCGTAGGAGGAGGTGTAGCCGGTGATCGCGGTGAGCACGATCGCGATCGGGATCACCGTGAAGACCCGGAAGAAGCTGGTCAGCCGGTTCAGCTCCCGTTCCGGGTAGTCGACCGAGAAGGTCACCGGGTACGCGTTCATCTCGTCCTCCTCGTGATCGTGGGGCCCGCAGCCTCGCAACCGCCGCGGACGCCCCCGTCTGGCTCGGCCGCCCGGCCGGTCGCAGAGCTGATCGAGCCGACGGTTGGGGATGCGGTTTTCGGCTCAATCCCCGACCAGCAGATCGAGGACCTGCCACGCACGCTCTAGCCATTCCGCCGCGAACCGATCCGCGAGGCCCGGGTCCGAGAGCCGGAGCTCCTTCCGCGCGGCCGCAAGCCAGCCGCGCTCGCTTGCGGCAAGGTCCTCGGCCGCCACCCGCCGCGGATCATCGACGAAGCTGAGCAGGTTGATGAGATCCTGACGGTGCTCGTCGAACTTCCTTCGGCTGAGGCCGAGCGCCCGCGCCTTGAGCAGGACTCCGCCAACCAAGCTGGGAACCCGGATCGGCGTCGGCTTCTCGCCGGCAACCGAGACGAGAACGATCTCCGCTCGCCGAAGCGCCTGAGTTCCGCCGCGAACCTCGACCGTCTCGAACTGGCCCAGCGTCTTCGCCGGACGCTTGAGTCCCTCCGGGCCGAGCACCTCGACGCGCTGGTCACCAACCCGGAATCGGTAGCCGAGCTTCGGATCGGTCGCGGATGGTGTCTCGGCGTCCGCGCCGAGGTCGGAGAGAACGTCGGCGAGCTCCTCCGTCGCACTCGGCCTTCGGCGCGAATCCCCGAGCAGATCGATGTCGCGGGTGGGTCGTGCGGCGACACCGTGCTCGTGGACGCGGAGCTGAACCATGAGGCCGCCGATCAAGCACCAGGAATCATTTCCTTCAAGTACCTGGGCCAGCTCGACGACGGTCCCCCACAGGTTCAGATCCTCCTCACCACGAGGATCGATCCGAACGACCCCCGTCAACGGGGCCCGTCAACGGGGCCTCCGGCGCAAAGCTCGGTCGCTCTCTCGCAATGCGTCGCGGCCGATGCGCCGTGAGCGCGGCTCCGGATCCTCGGCAAGGTCGAGTGCGACGGCGGCTATCGGTGCGGGCGAGCCCGCCTGGTCGAGATGCCACGCGGAGTCCGGAACCACGCGAAGCGCGACGTTGGCCTCCCCTCGGTCCGCCGGTACGAGCGCATGGCTTCGCTTGAAGCGCTCGAACTCGCTCTTGCGCAAATAGCCGTCAAGCTCCGGCCCGGAGACGAGGTCGAGCCCGTGCGCGCCGGCGGCGCTGATCCCGGAGCGCCGGAGCGCGGAATCGTTCGCCGCATACGAGAGCTCCCCGGGATGGACACGGAACCAGTTCACCTGAGCCCGCCGCCGCAATCGGGGCCGAAGCCCCTGCACGCCATGGCTGACCAGGCCGTTACGAAGCCGCCAAAGCGAAGCCGCGTCGATCCAGTCAACCTCCAGATCGGAGGCGAGAAACAGAATTGCCCAAGCGTTGTGCGGCTCAAACGGCCGGCCCGCTGGCGGCCTCGCCCGCTTGCGGCGCTCGACTTCCAGCCGATCGACCGCCCAGCTCCTCCCAATCCGGACACCCGGAAGCTGACCGGACACCACCAAGGCGCGAACCCGGGACGGGTCGCGCTCGAGTTCACGGGCGGCTTCAGCGATGGAGATCAGCTCAGCCATAGCACAACTATAGCGATCTCAGGCTAATTCACAAAACTAGCTTGCTATCGCTATGATTCTATAGACCTTTGCGCCGCTGCTGATGCCTCCTGCAGAAGCGCAACATCGGGGTCGGGATCGATCGCCGCGAGGCGCGCCCACGCCTCGTCTCGCTTCGCCGCCGAGTTCAGGCCCGGCGTGAAGCCACCCATGTTCCAGGTGAGTAGGTTCACCTCCGTGGGGATGGGCCGGGGAGGATTCGAACCTCCGTCCAACGGATTATGAGTCCGCTGCTCTGACCAGCTGAGCTACCGGCCCGGGAGGCGATTATCCGCGAGCGGGCGGAACCGATACGTGCTCGCGGCGGGGCAGGGCGGCTCGCCGACGTGCCGGTGAGCGCCGGCTTCTCGGCGGAGCAGCGCCCCCGATGGGGTCGCTCGTCGACGCCCCGGCTCGGCGAGGGGTCCTCAGGCCGGCGGGTTCTCGGCGTACTGGGGGACGTCGTCGCCGATCTCGTGCCATGGCGCCTTGAAGGCGACCTGGAGGTGGAAGCTCGGCTCGAGATCGAGCTCGCGCATCAGGCCGGCGGCGACGAAGTACTTCCCGCCGAGGTCGTCGTAGAGGCTCGACCCGCAGTTGCCGCAGAAGTGGCGAGGCGCGAACTCGCTCTCGTAGCGCTTGACGAGCTCCTCGCCCTTCGTGATCTTGAAGTTCTCCGCTGAGACGACGACGCCGGCGAGGGCCTCCCCCGTCCACCGCTGGCAGCGGGTGCAGTGGCAATAGCCGAGCCCCTCGGGATCCTGAAGCTCGTACTCGACGCCGCCGCACAGGCAGGCCCCCTCGAGCGTTTCAGCCATCACAGCCCTCCTCCGTTGGGTTGACGATCCATGGCGACCCTACCACCGATGCGCGGCCATCCGGCTCCACTTGCACGCGTGGCGCTGCGAGGGGATCATCGGGCCAACCCATTCCCAGGAGGCCTCATGGACACCCGACCGACCGCTCCGTTCCGGGAGGAGCACGCCCACCTGCTCGAGCACCTCGACCAACTCCGGGCCACTGCGCGCGAGCTGCCGCGGCTCTCGCCACAGGATCGCGAGAGGTCCGTCGCGACCGGCCTTCGCTTCCTCCGCGAGATTCTCCTTCCTCACGCCCGTGCCGAGGAGGAGGTGCTCTATCCGGAGTGGGCACGGCTCGTCGGCTATCCCGATGCAGCCGTGCCGATGGTCCACGACCACGAGGCGATCGTCGCGAGGGTCGAGCAGCTCGCTGCCGTCTCATCCGAAGACGTCGAGACCGTCCAGGAGCTTCTCTACGGACTCCACGCCTTGATCCGCGTCCACTTCGACAAGGAGGAGGACATCCAGCTCCCGACGTTCGACCGCCAGTCCCCCGAGACGATCGCCGCGATCCTCGAACGGATGGGCGAGCACGCCGGAGCCGGTCAACCGCACTGAGACCGACCTTCGAGAGGCTCGCGGTGATCGGCGGCCGGCACCGAGAAGGGTGGCTCGGTCCTCCGGCGCGGCCCGTGCCGGCGGCCGCGCCGGTCGTCAGCCGAAGTCGAGGATGCGGAACCGGGTCGAGTCGATCGTCGACGCGGGGGTGCAGTCGCCGTTCGAGCCGACATGGATGGTCAGCTCGTTCTGCTGCTCGCTCGTCGGGTCGAGCGTCGGCTGGGCGCCGAGCATCCCGATCACCTCGGTCGGCGAGCTCGAGTCCGTGCGCATCTCGCCGCCGCCCACCGTCTTCCCGTTGAGCCGGACGTCGAAGTAGACCTGGCAGCTGCCGGACCCGCCGCCGCCGTAGGCGAGCGTCGCGGTCGCCTCGCCGAAGATGACGTTGATCTGACCCGGGCCCTGCGACCAGCTCGCACCCTGCAGCGGGTAGGGATCGAAGCTGTTGGTCACGGGCTGGCCGCCGCCGGTCGGGCTCGCCACGAACTGGACCGGGAACTGCATCTTGTTCGGCGCGACGGCTCCGGCGGCGATCTTCCGCGAGGTGACGGCCTCGTTCGCGATCGCCCCCGAGCCGACGGCGCGACGGGCGAGCTGGCGGCTGCGCACCGCGCGGTCGGCAAGGCGCTTGGCCGTGACCGCCCCGGGCGCGATCTTCGGGGTCGTCACCGCGTTGGCCGTCATGTTCCTGGTGTCGATCCGGTTCGCGGCGATCGCGGCTCCACCGCCGAGCGCGAGGCAGAGCGCGATCGTCGAGACGACGTTGGCATAGCTGAAGGGCCTTCGGGAACGCATCTGATCTCCTTCTGGTCGGGTTGGGGCGTGTCCGTCCCGACAGCCCCGATCGGCCGCTCCGCGGGCGCGCTTTACCGCTGCAACGGGCCGCCCCGCGTCCAGGCCGCCGACGCCCCGTGGCGCCGCCCTGCGCTTCGGGCGTGCCGGCTAGGATCGCCCGCGCGATGGGCGCCGGGCGTAGCGAGGGAGACGAGGGGCCGGTGCGGCCCGAGCTCGCCGAGCTGCGCGAGCGCAAGGCGCTGCTCGGGGACGAGGCGCGCCCGGGAGCGGTCGCCAAGCGCCGCGGGTCGGGCCGTCGCACCGCCCGGGAGAACCTCGCCGACCTCGTCGACCCGGGAACCTTCATCGAGTACGGCGGCCTCGCGATCGCCGCCCAGCGGGCGCGCCGCGAGCTTCGCGAGCTGCTCGAGCGGACGCCGGCGGACGGGCTCGTCGGCGGCATCGCCCGGGTCAACGGCGACCGCTTCCGCGACGCGGCCGCATGCGCCGTCCTCTCCTACGACTACATGGTGCTGGCCGGCACCCAGGGCGTCTTCGGCCACCGCAAGAAGGACCGCCTGTTCGAGTTGATCGAGCGCCTGCGGCTGCCGACGGTGATCTTCGCCGAGGGCGGCGGCGGTCGCCCCGGGGACACCGACTACCCGGTCGTCTCGGCGCTCGATACCCGCGCGTTCGCGCTCTGGGCGCGGATCTCGGGCGTGGCGCCGCGGATCGCGATCGTCGCCGGCCGCTGCTTCGCCGGCAACGCGCTACTCGCCGGCAGCGCCGACCTGATCGTCGCCACCGACGACGTCGCGCTCGGGATGGGCGGGCCGGCGATGGTCGCGGGCGGCGGGCTCGGCGAGTTTCAGCCCGAGGAGATCGGCCCGATCGACGTGCAGGCGTCGAACGGGGTCGTCGACCTCCGCGTCGCCGACGAGGCCGAGGCGGTCGCCATGACGAAGCGGCTGCTCGCCTGCTTCCAGGGCCCGCTCGGCGAATGGGACGCGCCCGACCCCGAGCTCGCCCGCTCCGTCGTCCCCGAGAGCAGGCGCCGCGCCTACGACGTCCACCGGGCGATCGAGGCGATCGTCGACATCGGTTCGGCGATCTACCTGCGGGACGAGTTCGCGCGCGAGATGGCCACCGCCCTGGCCCGGATCGAGGGTCGACCGGTCGGCGTCGTGGCCAACAACCCGACGCGGAACGCGGGCGCGATCACGAGCGGCGGCGCCGACAAGGCGGCGCGATTCATGCAGCTCTGCGACGCCTACGCGATCCCGATCCTGTCGCTGATCGACACGCCGGGGATGATGGTCGGGCCCGAGGCCGAGGGGACGGCGCTGGTCCGCCACTGCGCGCGCCTGTTCAACACGGGCGCCAACCTGCGGGTGCCGCTCGTCGCGGTGATCCTCCGCAAGGCCTACGGGCTCGGCGCCCAGGCGATGGCCGGCGGCGGCCTGCACGAGCCGCTGCTCACGGTCGGCTGGCCGACGGCCGAGCTCGGCGCCATGGGCCTCGAGGGCGCCGTCCGGCTCGGCCTTCGACGCGAGCTCGACGCGATCGACGATCCGGACGAGCGCGAGCGCCGCGTCCGCGAGGTGACCGAACACGCCCATGAGCACGCGAAGGGGCTGAACGCGGCGACGATCTTCGAGCTCGACGACGTGGTCGACCCGGCGGAGACGCGGCGGCTCCTGTCCGCGACGCTCGCCGCCGCCCCGACCCCCGATCCGTCGACGCGACGCCCGGTCGACACCTGGTAGCTGCAACCGGCCGGGCCGGCGGGGACAACTAGAGTCGGCGTGACTATGTCCGCCTTCGACCACCTGCCGAACTCGCGCCAGAGCCTGCTCGGGATGTCGGGTGAGGGCGACGAGGTCTGGCTGATCCGCGGGATCGCCCAGAAGCAGTACACGTGCCCGGGCTGCTACGGCGACGTCGAGATCGGCGAGGATCACGTCGTCGTGCAGACCGTGATGAAGCCCGGCGGCACCGAGCACCGGCACTGGCACCGTGGCTGCGCGAAGCGCATCCTCGAGCCGACCCTGCGCCGGCTCAAGGCGGTCAGCGCGCGCGAGTCCTCACAGGTCAAGCTCGAGGGCCGCGGCCGCAGGCCGGCCGGCAAGCGCGGGCGGCGGGCGCCGCGGCGCTGAGCCTCAGCTGGATCCGGATCCCGAGCCGGCGGCGACCTCGTCCAGCGCCTGCTCGAGCTCCTGCTTGCTGAAGGCGCCCTCGATCGCGGTCGAGACCTTGCCGTCGGCGCCGATCACGAACAGCCACGGCTCCGACGGCAGGTTGAAGTCCTCGACCTGCGGTCGCGGGCCCTTGTTCGGGTCGTTGTCGTTGTAGATCTCCATGTGGATGTAGGCGGCATCGTCGGGACGCTCGCTCTTGACCTCCTCGGCGATGTCGACGACGGGGCCGCAGACGCGGCTCGAGCACAGGGCCGGGGTCGCGAAGAGGAGCGCGATCGGCTCCTTGCCGAGGACGTCGGCGTAGTCGACGTCGTGCATCGAGCTGGGCGGCTGGCGGGTGTCGATCCTGGTCAGGTCGCCGCCGACGTCGTCGGCTGTCGGCGTCTCCATCTCCGGTGCGGGGTCGCCGGGCTGCGGCACGTCGGGGAACTTGCCGACGACGGCGCTGGGGACGCGCGCGTAGCTGTAGGAGCCGTCGTCCTCGCGGAACATGGCGAGGATCTGCCACTCGCCCTTCGTCGGCAGGTCGACCTCGGTCGTGTACACGTTCCTGGCCGCGTCGGGATCCTGGGTCGTGGTCTTCGCGGCGAACGCCGGCGGCGTCTCCAGCGAGTGGACGCTCGCCGGGTACGGGCCCTGGGCCTTGCCCCCCGGCTCGGCGACGTAGAGGGCGACCTCGGCGTCGGGAACGTTGCTGCGGTCGACCGTGAAGACGCCGAAGCCGTAGCGGTTCTCGCCCTCGTTGAAGACCTGCTGGGTCGGGGCGACGACGAGATCGCTCTCGCTGCCCTCGCCGGCCAGCTGCTCGAGCGTCTCGCCGTCGGCGACGGGGAAGGAATCGGCGCTCGGGGCGGCGGTCGCCGCCGACGTCGAATCGGAGTCGCCGCCGCAGCCCACGATCAGGGCGAGGGCCAGCGGCAGCGCCAGCAGGGTCAGTACCTTCGGGTTCGGGGCTCGGCGCACGGCGCGGAATCCTAGAGGAGCGGGGCCACCGGTCCCTTTAGCTGACGGTTAGGCTCTGCCGCGTCCCAACGATCGGAA
>CAZTGN010000080.1:0-10029 GCA_964613275.1 uncultured Conexibacter sp.
GACACGTCCGCCTGCGCGAACCCGAGCGGCTCGCCGGCGGCGATCCGGATCTGCTCGCGGACGATGTCGATCCCGGTGACCATCTCGGTCACGCAGTGCTCGACCTGCACGCGGGTGTTCATCTCGAGGAAGAAGTAGTCCTCCCCGACCTGCATGCCCTCGACCGTGCCGGCGCCGCGATAGTCGACCGCCTCGGCGGCGTCGGTGGCGATCTTCCCGATCCGCGCCCGCATCTCATCGTCGACGTGGGGGGCCGGGGCCTCCTCGATCAGCTTCTGGTGGCGGCGCTGGATCGAGCAGTCGCGCTCGCCGAGGTGGATCACGTTGCCGCGGGCGTCGGCGAGGACCTGGACCTCGACGTGGCGGGGGTCCTCGAGGTAGCGCTCGAGATAGACGGTGGGGTCGCCGAAGAACTTCTCACCCTCGCGGGCGGCGCCCTCGAAGGCGTCGGCGAGGTCGTCGGGCGTCATCGCGACCCGGAAGCCCTTGCCGCCGCCGCCGCCGGCCGCCTTGCAGGCGATCGGGAACCCGATCTCCTCCGCCAGCCCGGCCGCATCCTCGACGGTCGCCGAGGGCTCCGTGGCGCCGGGGACGATCGGGACGCCGGCGGCCTGCATGATCTCGCGGGCCCGCGTCTTCGACCCCATCGCCTCGATCGCCGCGGCGGGAGGGCCGATCCAGGTGATGTCGGTCTCGCCGATCGCACGGGCGAACGGGGCGTTCTCGGCGAGGAAGCCGTAGCCGGGGTGGATCGCGCCGGCGCCGGACTCGGCCGCGACCGCGAGGATCCTCTCGATGTTGAGGTAGCTCTCGGCCGGGACGGCGGGGCCGAGCAGGTAGGCCTCGTCGGCCTCACGCACGTGCCGGGCGTCACGATCGGCCTCCGAGTAGACGGCGACCGAGCCGATCCCCATCTCCTTCAGGGTGCGGATCACCCGGATCGCGATCTCGCCGCGGTTGGCGATCAGGACCTTCTCGAACATGCGGGCCGGGAGGATAGTTGACCCCGACCGGATCCTCCGCTTCGCGTCCGGTCCGGCCGGTCGTGAGCCCGGATCCTCCGCTTCGCGTCCGGTCCGGCCGGTCGTGAGCCCGGATCGACCGCTTCGCGTCCAGTATGGGCGGCCGTGAGGGCGGACCCACCCACGGCCGCAAGCCCCCCACGCTCACACCGATGCATGCCGACCGTCGCCCGCCGGCTACGCGTCCTCCCGAGCATCGGCCCGGGCGGCGGCGAGCTCGGCGTTGAGCTCCTGGCCGAGCAGGAGGCCGCAGTTGGCGATCCAGAGCCAGAGCAGGAAGACGATCACGCCGCCGAGCGAGCCGTAGGTCGCCGAGTAGGAGCCGAAGTTGGCGACGTAGAAGCCGAACCCGGCGGAGGCGACGATCACGACCAGCACCGCGAACGTGCTCCCCGGCGTGATCCAGCGGAATGCCTTCGCGTCGCGGTCGGGCGCCCAGGAGAAGAGGATCGCCAGCATCACGGTGACGATCAGGACGAGCACCGGCCACTTCGCGATGCCCCAGACGTCGACCGCGGTCGCGCCGGCGCCGATCGCGTCCCCCACGGCCGCCGCCAGCGAGCCGCTGACGACGAGCCCGATGGCGACCAGCGCCGCCATCGCGAGCAGGACGATCGTGACGAGCAGCTGCTGCGGTCGCATGCTCCAGAACGGACGACTCTCCTCGACGCCGTAGATCGCGTTGGAGGCGCGGGCGAAGGCGCCGATGTAGCCCGAGGCGGCCCAGATCGCTGCCAGCGTGCCGATCCCCAGGAAGGCGCCCGCGGTCCCGGCGGCCCGCGTGACGTCCTCGATCGGCCCGGTCAGCGTGTCGACGGCGGAGTCGGGCCCGAGGTCGCCAACGATGTCGAGCAGGGCGTCGGCCGTCTCCGGATAGGAGCCGAAGACCCCGAGCAGCGAGAAGAGCGCGATCACGCCCGGGAACAGCGAGAGCATCCCGTAGAAGGTGAGCGATGCCGCCCAGTCGGTCGCGTTGTCGTCACGGAACGCCGTGGCGGCGCCCTTCAGCGCCTCCCACCATCGCCGCCGGCCGAGGTCGGTCGGGCGGGCGTCGGCCTCCGCGGGCGGCGCGGCGCCCCGATCGGCATCGGCGGCCATCGGGCCGTTGCCCTCCTCAGCCGCGGGGCTCGTCGCCGGGCCAGAAGCCGGTTGCGCGCTCGAAGCCGATCGCGCCGCTGCGGCGGATCAGCGCCTGGACGACCTTGATCACCATCCCGCTGACCGCGGCCGAGAGCAGGACCTCGGCCCAGGTCGCGTCGCGATCGTCGGGGTCCGACGGATCCTCGTCGGCGATCGCCTCCCAGACCTTCTCGAAGGCCTTCTTGCTGAGGATGCCGGCGAGGATGCCGACCACGATCGCAAATGGCTTGTAGACGAGCCTCATTCGCCCTCCGTCGTCTGGGCGGCGACGAGCGCCGCCTGCTCTCCGCCGCCCGCCCAGATCACCTGGTCGCGGCCGGGGCCGACGCCGACGACGGTGACCGGGACGCCGACGAACTCGGCGATGTAGTCGAGATAGCCGCGCGCGGCCGCCGGCAGCTCATCGAGGCTGCGGGCGGCGGTCACGTCCTCCTCCCAGCCCGGCAGCTCCTCGTACTCGGGGATCGCGCGGTGCAGGACCGACTGGTGGTAGGGAAACTCGTCGAAGGTCGCCCCCTCGGGATGGCGGTAGCGGACCGCGACCTGCAGCGGACCGATCCCCGTCATCACGTCGAGCTTGGTGATCACGAGCCCGCTCATCCCGTTCAGCCGGGCCGCGTACCTGAGGGCGACCAGGTCGAGCCATCCGCAGCGGCGCGGCCGGCCGGTCGTCGTGCCGAACTCGCCGCCGTTCTCGCGCAGGCGGTCGCCGGTCTCGTCGGAGAGCTCGCTCGGGAACGGGCCCGAGCCGACCCGGGTCGTGTACGCCTTGGCGATCCCCCAGACATCGTCGATGTCGGTCGGACCGACGCCGGCGCCGACGCAGGCCGCGCCGGCGATCGGATTCGACGAGGTGACGAACGGATAGGTGCCGTGATCGAGGTCGAGCAGCGCCCCCTGCGCGCCCTCGAAGAGGACCGGGCGGCCGGCGTCGAGCGCCTCCCAGCAGAGCCGGGCCGTGTCGGCGATGTGGTGCTCGAGGCGATGGCCGTAGGTCACGTATTCCTCGGTCATCGAGTGCAGATCGAGCCCGGGATCCTTGGCGTGCGGACGCAGGAGCTGCCGCTTCGGCTCCATCGCCGCCATGATCTTCTTGCGGAGGATCTTCTCGTCGAGCAGATCCTGGACGCGAATCCCGAGGCGCGCCGACTTGTCGGCGTAGCACGGCCCGATACCGCGCTTGGTGGTGCCGATCATGCTGCTTCCCAGCCGCGCCTCGCCCGCCGTGTCGAGGAGCACGTGGTAGGGCATGATCATGTGCGCGTTGGCGGATATCCGCAGGTTCGAGGCCGGGACGCCGCGCCGCTTCAGCGCCTCGATCTCCTCGGTGAGGATCTTCGGGTCGATGACGACGCCGTTGCCGATCGCGCACAGCGTCCCAGCGTGCAGGATCCCCGACGGGACCAGGTGCAGCTTGAACTCCTCGCCGTCGCGGACGATCGTGTGGCCGGCGTTGTTGCCGCCCTGGAAGCGGACGACCAGATCGGCCCGCTCGGCGAGCAGGTCGGTCACCTTGCCCTTGCCCTCGTCCCCCCACTGGGCGCCAACGATCACCAGTCCCGGCATCTCGCCGCGATTATGAAGGTTGCGGCGGGACCGCCGCCGGCGCGAGCTCGACTCGGCGGTCCTCGCCGAAGAGCGGCAGCGGGTTGCCGTCGCAGATCTCGACCAGCCGCGACACGGTGCGGGTGCCGACCTGCCGGGTCAGCTCCGGCTCCTCGAGGTTGGTCGTGAAGACGATCGAGCGCTCGTCGTTGTAGCGGCGATCGACGATCGCGTAGAGCTGCTCGAGGACCCACTCGGTCGTACGCTCGGCGCCGAGATCGTCGAGGTGGAGGAGGTCGACCGACACGAGCCGGTCGAAGAACGCGAGATACCCGTCCTCCCCGCCCTCGGCCGCGAACGTCTGCCGGATCCGCGCCAACAGCGCCGGCGTCGAATAGATCGCGACCGTGCGCCCGGCCTCGATCGCCGCCTTCGAGGCGAGCATCGCCAGCGTCGTCTTGCCGGTCCCGGGGCCACCCATGAGCCAGAGGCCGGAGCCGGCGTCGAGCTGCTCGTCGATCGTCTCGCAGTAGCGGCGGACGGCCCCGACGGTCGCGCTCAGGCCGGGCTGGCGGGCCATGTCGGAGACCGGCGGGCGCTCGAAGGAGACGCCGCGGTAGCGCTTCGGCAGCGAGCCGACGAGGCCGCTCGTCCGCGCCCGCTCGATCCGCCGCCGCCGGCACTCGCACGGTCGCGCCTCCTCGGATTCGTCGATCAGCCATCCGGAGCCGTCGCAGGCACCGAGCGGGCAGCTCGCGCGGACGGCGCGCGCCGGCCCCTCGGAATCCGGCACCGCCACCGGCCCGCCGCGGGGCAGCACGGGAGCCAGCGGATCAGCCGCCGGCGCCTGCTCCGGCAACGCCGCCCGGATCCCCCCGAGCGGCCCCCGCTTCGGCTCCGCCGCGCTCACGCGGCCTCACCGGGCTCGGCCTCGGGCTCGCCGGCGTAGGCCTGCGAGCTCGCCAGGTTCACGAACTTCGGGAACTGCTCCTGGAACGCGAGCGCGACGGTCCCGATCGGACCGTTCCGGTGCTTGGCGATGATCAGGTCCGCCTCCCCCGGCCGCTTGCTCTCCTCCTTGTTGTAGTACTCGTCGCGGTAGATGAACGACACGATGTCGGCGTCCTGCTCGATCGAGTTGTGGACGACGACGTCGTCGGCGACGAAGTTGTGCAGGCCCTCCACCGTCAGGTCGAAGACCTCTTCGATCCCGTCAGGCTCGATGGCGACGATCGGATCCCAGTGGAGATCGCTTCGCGCGAGGGCTGCCGGGGCCGGTGCATCGACGGCCGCTACCACCCGGCCCGCGCGCTCACGGCCGAGGTTCGCACGGTCGATCTTCGACCCGCAGAACGAGGTTCCGGTTCGAGACTGCATCTCGCGCGAGCCGACTCCGGCGGAAGCCATCGCCGGCTTCACCACCGATGTCCAGACCGTCTTCGGGATCACATCGCGGTTCGTGTCGGCGGTTCCGCCCTCGCGAATACCGTCGAGGACCGCATTCGCGGATCCACGCCTGGTCGAAGGCTCACGGGGGAGCGCCAGCGCCTCCCCGATCTCGAGCTCGTCGAGGCGCCGCCAGCCGTCGCTCGCGCGGAACCTGTGATTGGCGGTGGCGCGGATCGCCCTCCCGAGTCGGGTCCGCAGCCTGAACAAGGGCTTCCGACCGGTCGAGAACGCGTTCGTCAGCCGTCGCGGCACGAGCTTCATCTGCTCCTCGTCGAGGGCGAGGACCCGGACGGCGCTCGGGTCCGGCAGCTCCGCGAGCTCCCGCATCGTCGCCCACCCGCCGCTGTCGGGGAGGAAGACGCGGGCGTCGCCTGCAAGGCAGCCCGACTCCCTCAGGTCGCTGAGGATCGGGACCTTCTCGGGGCGCTGCTCGGGGGCGCGTGAGAGCTGCGAGATGCCGATCACCGGGACCCCGAGCTCGCGAGCGAGGATCTTCAGGCCACGGCTCATCTGGCCGACCTGCTCGACCCGGCCGGCGCGCGGGTCGTCGCTCCGCATCAGCTGGATGTAGTCGACGATGACGAGGCCGAGGCCACCCTGCTGGGAGTGCAGGCGCCGGCACTTGGCGCGCAGGTCGAGCAGGCTCAGATCGGAGGAGTCGTCGATGAACAGAGGCGCGTCGGCGAGCTCGTTGGCGGCCCTCAGGACCTTGTTCCAGTCCTTTTGGACGTTGCCCTTGCGGAGCCGGTCGGAGGGGATCCGAGCGCGCGAGGCGATGAACCGGTGGGCGAGCTCGGTCTCCGACATCTCGAGCGAGAAGAAGGCGACGGGACGCTTCGCCTTCCAGGCGACGTTCTCGGCGATGTTGCAGACGAGGCTCGACTTGCCCATCGCCGGGCGGGCGGCGAGGACGATCAGGTTGCCGGGCTGAAAGCCGCCGGTGATCTCGTCGAGCTTCTTGAATCCGGACGGCGTCCCGGTCATCTGGGCGTCGCCGCTCGCCAGCTTGTCGAGCTTGCTGAGCTCGACGTCGAGGATCGCCTCCAGCGAGCTGAAGTCCCCGGCCTGCTCGGCCCGGGCGACGTTGAAGAGCAGGACCTCGGCCTGCTCGACGAGATCCTGCGGCTCGCCCTCGCGCCCCTGCACCGACTGCTGGATCCGCTGCGCGGCGCCGAGCAGCCGCCGCAGCATCGAGTTCTGCTTGACGATCTGGGCGTAGTGGCCGGCGTTGCCGGGCACGGGCGTCGTCGCCGCCAGCGAGTTGATGACGTCCTGCCCGCCGACCTCCTCGAGCTTGCCGAGCGCGCGCAGGTGCTCGGACACGGTCAGCGCATCGACCGGCTCATTGCGCTCGTAGAGCTCCTGGATCGCCGCGTAGATGGTCGCGTGGCGGCCGCGGTAGAAGTCCTCGCTGCGCAGCCGGGCCTCGCCCATCACCGGGTCGAGGGCCGCCACCGAGACCATCATCGCGCCCAGCACCGACTGCTCGGCGTCGAGGTTGTGAGGCTGCAGGAGCGGCGCCGCGCCCCCCTCCTGCCCGCCTCCGATCATTCCGTTCCCGCTCGCTTCCATCGACCCGTCGAAGAAAGCACACGCGGCGGCGTGACGTGGCCGCTGATGGGCCTATTTACGGGAAAGTGGCGATCCCGCGCGGGAATCGGCACGAACCGCAGGCAAGCCATCGCCCATCACGGCGGCTCAGCGGTTGACGGCGACTTCGGCGACGGTCACCACCCGCGGCGGCGTCTTGTCGTCGAAGCTCCTCCTTCCGCGGCCGATCCTCCCACGGATGCGGCGGGCGCCGACGACCTCGTGGCGCCGCCGAGGCCCGTCAGCGCTGCTCGGCGACGATCGTCTTGACCGAGGCCGTGGCGCCCCCCGGCACCTCGATCTCGACCATGTAGGTGCCGACCTCGCGGATCCCCTCTTCGAGCCTGATCCGCTTGCGGTCGATCTTCAGCCCCCGTGCCTCCTGGATCGCCTGGGCGATCTCCTTCGACGTGACCGAGCCGAACAGGCGCCCGTCCTCGCCGGCGCGATGGGTGATCGTGAGCACGGTCTTCGACAGCAGCGCCGCCGTCTCGCCGGCGCGCTCGAGCGCCTCCCGCGCGGCCTTCTCGGCGGCCTCGCGCCGCCGCTGCGCCTCCTCCAGCGCACCCTTCGTCGCCGGCTGCGCCAGCTTGCGGGGGACCAGGTAGTTGCGCAGGTAGCCGGGCGCGACCTCGATCGCCTCGCCCGCCTCGCCGAGCCCCTCGACCTCCTCGAGGAGGATCGCCTGCGCCACCGTCAGCCCCGGCTCACCGGTCGCCGACGTAGGGCAGCAGCGCGACCTCGCGGGCCCGCTTGACCGCCAGCGCGAGCTGCTGCTGGTGGCGGCGCGAGAGCCCGGTCACCCGGCGCGAGCGGATCTTGCCGCGATCGGAGATGAACCGGCGGATCAGCGCCAGGTCCTTGTAGTCGATCGCCTCGACGGGGATCCGCGTGTACTTGCGGGGACGGTTGCGGTCGGCGCCGCGGCGGCCACGCCGCGGCGGTGCTGCGGCGGCCATCAGCGGACAGCCCGACTCTCGGATGCGAGGTGCTTCATGAGCGGCGCCGGATGATAGGGGCCGGGCGGAGCCGGCGCGTCGCCGGCTCGCCCCTGCCGCCCCGGATCAGCCGCTCAGAACGGGATGTCGTCGTCGTGACGCTCGCCGCCGCTTCCGACGCCGGCCGGCGCGCCCACCGGCTCGTTGAAGTCGGAGGTGTCGGCGGGGACATCGGCGCCGGCCGCGAAGCCCTGGTCGGCCCGTTGCGCGCCGCCGCCCTGACCGCCGCCCTGGCCACCCTCACCACGGCCGCCGAGGAACTGGACGCTCTGGGCGACGATCTCGACCTTGGAGCGCTTGCCGCCCCCGTTCTTGTCCTCCCACGAGCTCCAGCGCAGGCGACCGTCGATCGCAACCGGGCGGCCCTTCGAGAGGTACTGGGCGCAGTTCTCGCCCTGGGCGCCGAAGACGACGACGTTGAAGAAGTTCGGCTCCTCGACCCACTGGTCGGTCGCCTGGTCCTTGCGGCGGTGGTTGACCGCGACGCCGAGCTCGCAGACGGGCATTCCGCTCGGCAGCGAGCGCAGGTCGGGGTCCCTGGTCAGGTTGCCGGTGATGATCACCCGGTTGATGTTCACTTTCCGCTCCTTGTCGATCGCTTGAAGTCTCCAGCGAGTCTAGGCAACCCCGGGGTCGGGAAATCCGCCCCGGCGAAGAGAAGCCGGAACCAGCGGGGAAAGCGCCGCGGCTACTCGGAGCGGGCGCCGGCCGGGCTCGACCCGGAGGGGCCGCGATCGCCCCCGGCATCGTCGTCGTAGCGGCGCCGCGGGCCGCGGCCGCGGCCGCCGCGCTCGCGGTCGTCCTCGTCGCGACGCATGATCTGCTCGGTGTCCGGCGGCTCCATGACCGGCGAGTCCGGCTCGGCCCGGAAGATCCGGAACCGGAGCACCCCGTCGGTGATCTTCAACGAGTGGTCGAGGTCGTCGAGCAGCTCCTTGCCGGCGCTGAACTTGTAGAAGCGGTAGTCGGCCGACTCGCGCTTGTCGATCTCGTAGGCCATCTTGCGCAGGCCCCAGTCGGCCTCGTGCGCGATCTCGCCGCCGGCGGTGAGCTTCGACTTCACCTCGGCGGCGATCTCGGCGCGCCGTTCGTCGCCGCTCTCGGGGTCGAGCATCAGGACCATCTCGTAGGTGGAGTCGGGCATGGGCGGCGCAGGACTATAGCGGCAGGCGGCGGCTCTTCATCCGGCTCCGGCTGTTGGTCGCTCTGTGAGAAGCTGCACGGGTGCCCAGCCTGCACGTCCTCGACACGGGCCGTGTGCAGATCCACCGGCGTCAGGTCGATCCGCACCCGCGGGACGGCCTCCGCCTGCTGGCGACGCTCCTCGACCGGCAGTGGACCGACTGGCTTTCGGTCTGGAGCTTCGCGATCGAGCACCCGGAGGGCCTGGTGGTGGTCGACGCGGGCCAGGATCCCGACCTCCACAAGCCGCTCTGGGACATCTACCTACAGCGTGCCGTCCGCTTCGAGGTCACCGAGGGGGATCGCCAGGCGACCCGGCTGCGAGAGGCGGGTCTGGATCCCGGAGCCGTTCGCTACCAGGTCTTCACGCATCTGCATGTCGATCACGTCGGTGCCGGCCCGCTCCCGGGCACGACCGTCGTGTTGAGCGCCGACGAGTGGCGGGCCGGGACGACACGCGGGGCGCGCCTGCGCGGCTACATGCGACCGGGCATCCGCGATCCGCAGACCGTCGAGGGGGACCACGACCTCTATGGCGACGGCAGCATCAGGCTGATCGCGACGCCCGGGCACACCGCCGGACACCAGTCCGTGCTCGTGACGCCGGCGGAGGGCCCGCGGATCCTGATCACGGGAGATGCCGTTTACAGCGAAGCCGCTCTGCTGAGTCGCACGATCGACGGGGTCGCGGTCTCCCCGAGCCGCTCCCGGGCGAGCATCGACCGGCTGCGTGAGCTCTGCGCCGAGGCGCCCACGGTCATCGCCCCGACGCACGAGCCTGCCGCCGCGCGGCGGATCGCCGACGGGCAAGTGACGACGATCTGAGGGCCACGGGCAGCGACCCGGCCGACGGCGCCGGCGCTTGCTCATCGCGGGCGGCGGCGCTTGCTCACCGCGGGCGCCGGCCGGACAGCTCGGCCGACCCCGCTCGTCGATGCCGGGCCGGGGGCGGCGGCCCTCGAGCCGGGGTTGGCGGGGCATGGCTGGCATGAGCGTGAGCTGGCGGAACGCCGCGCGCGCAGGCGCGACGGTGGCGGCCGCCGTGCTCGCGCTGGCGCTGCTGCCGTCGCTGCTGCGGGCGCCCGACCCGCCGCCGCTCGACC
>CAZTGN010000081.1:0-9936 GCA_964613275.1 uncultured Conexibacter sp.
GAGCAGGGAGCCGTCGCGGCGCCAGTTCTCGCGCACGCGAACCCGGAGGTCGAGATGGACCTGCGCGCCGAGCTCGCGCTCGAGCTCGCGCCGCGCGGCGGTGCCGACGTCGCGGATCATCCCGCCGCCCTTGCCGATCAGGATCGCCTTCTGCGACTGCGACTCGGCCCAGACATCGGCGCGGACCTCGATGATCCCGTCGGCTCGCTCGGTCACGGAATCGACCGCGACCTCGACCGCATGCGGGATCTCCTCGCGGGTCCGGCGCAGGACCTGCTCGCGGATCAGCTCGCCGAGGTGGACCTCGCTGGGGAGGTCGGTGCGCTCGCCCGGCGGGTAGAGCAGCGGGCCCGTCGGCATCAGCTCGGTCAGCCGCTCGCGCAGCTCCCCCACTCCGGTGCCGCGCCGGGCGCTGATCGGGAAGACCTCGTCGACGACCTCGAGCTCGGCCGCCGCCGCCAGCGCCGCGACCGTCGCGGGGCGGCCGAGCCGGTCGACCTTGTTGACGGCGCAGACGACGGGCGCCTCGGGACGGCCGGCGGCGATCATCGACGCGATGAACCGGTCCCCGGGCCCGACCCCCTGCTCGCCGTTGAGGACGAGCAGGACCGTGTCGGAGTCGGCGATCTCGCGCTCGTCCCGGCGCTGCATCCGCTCGGTCAGGACGTCACGCGGCTTCTGCACCCCGGGGAGATCGGTGAGAACGAGCTGCCAGGAGCCGTCGGGCGCGGTGGCGACGCCGCGCACCGCACGCCGGGTCGTCTGCGGGCGGTCGGAGACGATCGCCACCTTCGAGCCGACGAGCGCGTTCGCCAGGGTCGACTTGCCGACGTTCGGCCGCCCGGCGAGGCCGATGAAGCCGCAGCGGGCCAGGCCGCTCACCGCTCGCCGCCGAGCCCGTGCCAGCCGAAGCAGATCGAGCGCTCGGCGGCACCCTCGCGCTCGTAGAAGCGATGTGCGTCGACCCGCGCCTCGGCGCTGTCGAGCTCGAGGTGGGAGGCGCCGCGCCGCGCGGCCCACTGGCGCGCGGCCCGGGCGGCCCGGATCGCGACCTCGCCGTCGGTCACCCGGCAGCCTCCCGACGCAGACGCTCGAGGATCCGGCCCTGCAGCGCCAGCATCTCGCCCCCGTCGGTCTCGTGGTCGTACCCGCAGAGATGGAGGACGCCATGGACGACCGCCGCGGAGAGGTCGGCGGTCCAGGCCGGGCAGATCAGCACGTCACCGAGCTCGCGCGGCCCGGCGCTCGGCCCCGGGCCGTCGATCGGGAACGAGAGGACGTCGGTCGGTTCGTCGCGGCCGCGGTGCTCGCGGTTGAGCTCGCGGATCCGCTCCTCGTCGACGAGCGCGAGCGAGAGGTGGCCGTCGCCAACGCCGGCGGCCTCGAGCGTCGCCGCCACCGCCGCCGCCAGCTCCGGCGGCACATCATCGAGATCGGTGTTCAATCGCCGCCTCCCGAGCCGCGCTCGTGCGACCCGGAGCGACCGCGGTTCCTGCGCTCGCCGTACTCGCCGTAGGCGGCGACGATCCGCTGCACGAGCTGGTGGCGGACGACGTCGGAGCCGCCGAAGCGGACGAAGGTGATGTCGTCGACCGCGGAGAGGATCTCGCCGACCACGACCAGCCCGGAGCGCTGGTTCGCGGGCAGGTCGATCTGGGTGATGTCCCCGGTCACCACCATCTTCGAGCCGAACCCGAGCCGGGTCAGGAACATCTTCATCTGCTCGGGGCTCGTGTTCTGGGCCTCGTCGAGGATCACGAAGGCGTCGTTGATCGTGTTGTGGGTCACGAGGAAGTCGTCGGTGACGTACAGCGAGTCCGACGCCGCCACCTGGATGCAGACCGTCATCTCCTCCCCATCGGGCTCGATCGCGTCGACGAAGCGCATCGGGCGGCCGCCTCCGTCCTCGTGATAGCGCTCCCGCTTCCTTCCGAGCCGGAACGGCTCGAGGCCGGCGGGAAGCCGCAGGTCGAGCACGTGCGCGTCGGAGCGGTGGGGAACGGGGCGACCGTTGGCACGGCCCGGCGTACGCCCCGCCGCCGGCCGGGTTCGCATGTAGACGATGCCGCCGAGCGAGCGGACCAATCCGACGACGCCGTCGGCGAGCCGCTTCGAGCAGGTCGTGTATTGGATCCGGCAAGTCCGGCCTGCCTGGGCCACCGGACCGCCGTCCGAATCGAGCAACCCCTGGAGCAGGCCAAGCCTCACGTTCACCTCGTTGCCCAGGTAGAGGTCCGGGATGAACTTCGTGCTCGACCGCGCTCCGGCGAGCCCGAGCTCGCGGAGTACAGCGGTGACCGGGTTGACCACGATCACGCCACCGCGGCCGCCGGAGGCGTTTCGGAGCACGTGATCCGGTCCACCCTTGTGCCTCACCTCAATCCCCGGCAGCGCAGCCTCCAGCGAGTCCACCAGCTCAGGGTCGGCCGATGCAAAGCTCGGCGTGGTCGATGTGGTCATACAACCGTCGCCGAGAAGCAGGCCGAGGGCATACGGGTCCATAGGGACGTCCCGTGCGGGCATCTCGACGGGAGCCGCCAGGGTAGGGAGCTCGTAGCGGTGCTGGTGAGCGGAACGCAGATTGCCAATCATGTCGCTCGTCCGGACGATGCGGCCATGCTTCCCGCGACGACGATCGCCGGCCGTGAAGACGCGCCAGAGGTGCTCGCCGCAGCAGCGGGTCGACGCGCCGTCCTGGGCGATCAGCCTGTACACGGGCCGCTTGCCCTGCGGGTAGACGCCGACGACCGGAGTCGGTCTCCCGCTCGAGCCGATCAGCAGGTCACCGACCTCCACCTCCCCGATCGGGCGGAAGCCGGAGGGCGTGAGGACGTTCGAGTCGAGCGGCTGCGCCCTGCCCCGCATGAAGGCCAGCGGCGCGACCTCGATGATCCCGCGCTCGAAGTAGTCGTTGACGCGGTCGGGGTCGAGCATGTCGTAGAGCGCGTCGAAGAGCGGGCGCAGGTAGGGGTCGACCTTGGCCTGGATGTCGCCGGGGAGGAAGCCGAGGCGCTCGCCGGCCTCGACCGCCGGGCGGGTCAGGATGATTCGGCTGACGTCCCGGGACTCGAGCGCCGCCACCGCCATCGCCACCGCCAGGAACGTCTTGCCGGTGCCGGCCGGGCCGATGCCGAAGGTGACCGTGTGGTCGCGGATCGAGTCCACGTAGCGCTTCTGGTTCGCGGTGCGGGGGGCGATGTTGGTCCCGCGATGACGCCAGATCGAGTCGCCGAGCATCTCCGCCGGCTCGATGCCGGAGTCGCGGGCGCCGTCGACCGCGGCGATCGTCTCCGGCTCGATCCCGTGTCCGCGCTCGATCAGCCCGAGCAGCTCCTCGACGAGCACCCGCCCCTCCTCGACCGCCTCGTCGGGTCCGTCGAGGGTGATCACGTTGCCGCGCAGGTAGATCTCGCAGGCGAGCCGCTCCTCGAGCTCGCGCAGGACCGCGTCGCCGGAGCCCGCCAGCTCGGCGGCGATCTCGTTGTCGATCGTCAGCCGCCTACGCGCCAAGCCGCTCCCGGACCATCGTCGAGACGCGCTTGCCGTCGGCCCGTCCCTTCACCTCCGCCATGACGACGCCGATCACCCGCCCCATCTCCTTCGCCGAGTCCGCTCCGGTCGCCTCGATCGCCGCGTCGACCAGCTCGGCGAGCTCGGCGTCGGAGACCTGCGCGGGCAGGTAGGACTCGATCAGGTCCGCCTCGGAGCGCTCGGCCGCCGCCCGGTCGTCGCGGCCGCCGGACTCGAATGCCTCCGCCGCCTCGACCCGCTTCTTGCGCTCGCGCTGGAGGACGGCGATCGCGTCGCCCTCCCCCTCCTTCTCGTCCTGCTGGAGGGCGCTGGCGAGCATCCGCAGCATGCCGACGCGCTCGCGCTCCCCGGCCTTCATCGCCGTCCTGGTGTCCTCGCGGACGCGCTCGAGGATCGGTTCGCTCATCGGTCGAAGGTTAGTGCGGAGCCGGCTCAGACCCGCTCGACGGGGCCGAGCGGCATCTGCAGGAAGCGGGTCCCGAGCTCGCGGAAGCTCTCGACGTCGCCGGTGCAGAGGAACCGGTACTCGCCCTCGTCGTCGGAGCCGGTCTCGAGCGAGCCCGCCTCGAGGATCCGCTGCGCGGTGGCAGCGATCGCGTGACCGGCGGTCACCAGTCGCACATCGCGGCCGAGGATCCGCTGCAGCATCGGGGCGACGAGCGGGTAGTGGGTACAGCCGAGGATCAGCGTGTCGATCGCCGCCGCCCGCAGCGGCTCGCAGTAGGAGCGCGCCTTGTCGACGACCGTCTGGTCGAACGGGAAGCCGTTCTGGATGATCGGCGCCAGGTCGGGGGCGGCCACCTCCGTCACCTCGAGGCCGCGGCCCTGGGCCTCGAGGGCCCGGTGGTAGGCGCCGCCCTCGACCGTGGCCGGGGTCGCCAGCACCCCGACCCTGCCGGTCTGGGTGATCGCTGCCGCGATCTCCGCCTCGGGACCGATCACGGTGACCACCTCGACGCCGTGCGCTCCGGCGATCCGTCGCGCCTCCTCCGCCCCGGCCGAGGTCGCCGAGTTGCAGGCGACGACCAGCAGCTTCGCCCCCCGGTCGAGCAGCAGCTCGGTGTTCGCCACAACCAGCTCGCGCAGCTCCTCCGGCGACTTCGTCCCGTACGGGAAGTTGGCGCTGTCGCCGAGGTAGAGGAAATCCTCCGACGGCAGCGAGACGAGGCACTCGTGCAGGACCGTGAGCCCGCCGACGCCGGAGTCGAACATCGCGATCGGAAGTGAGCGGTCGGGAGTCATCGGGCGCGAAGGTAGCGGCTGAGGGGGCCGGGAGCTCCCGGATCGAGGCAGAGGAGGCGCGGCGGCCCACGGTCGCGAGCCGACCGGCGACGCCGAGCCGGGAGCCCCCGGGCCGTCAGCGGCGGTGTGTCCTCAGGGACGCGGCTCCGCGCCGTGGGCCGCCCTCACAGGAACGGCTTGGCGGTCATGATGTAGATCGTCAGGACGATCACGATCCCCGCCACCATGCCGACCCGTGCGACCTCGCGATCGATCGCGGCAAGCTCGGACGAGCGCTGCTTGGAGGCATCGGCGCCGGCGGCCGCCGCCTCCGCCTCGAGCCCGGCGATCAGCTTCCGCTCGCGCGGCAGGAAGTAGCCGTGGACGAGGCCGAAGAGGGCGATGATCACGACGAACCCCCAGCTCACGAAGACGTCGCCGAACTGCCACCGGTCCGCCGCCAGGTAGATGCCGCTGAGGAGGATGACGATCATCCCCACCGTGTTGCCGGTCTGGTTCCAGCGCAGGATCGCCCGCTCGACCGCGAGCGAAGCGTGCAGTCCCTCGCGCGCCGCCATCCCGGCGAACAGGGCGTAGGCGAAGGTCGGGCCGAACCCGACCACCACCCCGAGGATGTGGAGGAAGACGACGACGTCGTAGAACTGCACCGTTGCTGTCGAGACCATGGTCGCGAAAGCTAGCGCCACGATCGGAGCGAAGCCCGCTCAGGGGGCGAGCAGCAGGGCCGCCCAGTCCCCCTCGGCGAGCTCCGCCTCCGGCTCGAGCCCGGCCGCCCCGAAGGCGGCGGCGACGCCGTCGCGCTCGCGCGCGAGCAGTCCGCTGACGACGAGCCGGTCGGGGGTCGGGATCGCTCCCGCGGCGGCCCGGGCGGCCAGCGACCGCAACAGGGGGGCGGTCAGGTTCGCGACGACCGTCGATGCCGGCGGCGGCGCCTGCTCGCGGAGGTTGACCCGCCGCACCGCCACGTCGACGTCGTTGGCGCGCGCGTTGCGCGCCGCCGCCTCGACCGCCGCCCCCTCGTGGTCGCAGGCGACGACGGGCGCCCAGCCGAGCTTCGCCGCGGCGATCGCGAGCACCCCCGACCCGGTCCCCCAGTCGGCGAGGACGCCCCGCCCGAGGCCGCGATCGGCGAGGTCGAGAAGCAGCTCGAGACAGCAGCGGGTCGTCGCGTGTGCGCCGGTGCCGAAGGCACGACCGGGATCGACCACGACGTCGACGCCGGCATCGCCGACATCGTGCGGCTCCCACGACGGGCGCACGACGAGCCTGCCGGAGCCGACCGCCACGGGCTCGTGGAAGTCGCGCCAGCGATCGGCCCAGTCGTCGGGAACCTCGGTCGTCTCGACGTCGACGAGGCCTCGGCCGGCCGCGGCGCGGAGCTCGGGGAGCGCCGGCAGCTCGCCCGGCGGCCCGTAGATCGCGTACTCGACGTAACCCTCTCCCCGCTCCTCCTCGACGCCGCCGGGGGCGAGCTCGACGAGCTCGGCGAGGACGAGCTCGGCCTGCTCGGGGCGGCAGCGGACGGCGAGCCTGATCATCGATCGACCGCCGCGCTCAGCGGAACGCGCGGCGAACCCGCTCGAAGATCCCCTCGCGGGCGTTGCCGGGGGCGTTCTCCGGCCCGAGGCTGGCCTCGAGTCGCTCGGCGAGGTCACGCTGCTCCTCGTCGAGGTCGACCGGCGTGATCACCTCGAGGGCGACGTGGAGGTCGCCGCGACGCCGCGCGTTGCCCAGCGCCGGCAACCCCTCTGCGCGAACCCGGATCGAGTCGCCGTGCTGGGAACCGGGCTCCAGCTCGACCTCGACCTCGCCGGTCACGGTCGGGACCGGCAGCGACGCGCCGAGCATCGCCGTCGTCGCCGTCACCTCGAGCACCGTGACGAGGTCGGTCCCCTCGCGGTGGAACCGCGGGTCCGGGGCGATCTCGACCTGCACGTAAAGATCCCCGGCGGGCCCGCCGCCGCCGCCGGCGTCCCCGGCACCGCTGATCCGGATCCGCTGGCCGTTCTCGATCCCGGCCGGAACATCGATCTCGTACGACTTGCGCTCGTCGACCGCACCCTCGCCGCCGCAGGTCGAGCAGGGCGTCGCCGCGACCTTGCCGTCGCCGCCGCAGGTCGGGCAGGGCGCCGCCCGGACCATCTGCCCGAACGGGGTTCGCGACACCTGACGCACCTGGCCGGCGCCGGCGCAGTCCTCGCACGTCTCGATCGGGGTCCCCGGCTCGGCACCGTTGCCGTGGCAGTGCGCGCAGCGCTCGACCGCATCGAACTCGACCTCCCGCCGGGTCCCGGTGACGACGTCGGCGAGGTCGATCTCCACCCGTATGCCGATGTCGCCCCCCGCCGCCGGGCCGCCGCCGCTACCGCCAGCGAACCCGAAGAGGTCGCCGAACATCGGATCGGAGCGCCCGAAGATCGCCTCGAAGATGTCCTCGAAGCCGCCGGCGCTCTCCGCCCGCGAATGAAAGCCGCCGGAGCGCAGGCCTTCATGGCCGAAGGCGTCGAAGGTGCGTCGCCGCTCGGGGTCGGAGAGGATCTCGTAGGCCTCGGCCGCCTCCTTGAACTTCTCCTCGGCCGCCGGATCGGTGCTGTTGACGTCCGGGTGCAGCTCGCGGGCGAGGCGCCGGAAGGCCCTCTTGACCTCGGCGTCGTCGGCGCCGCGATCGACTCCGAGGATCGCGTAGGGGTCGGCAGGCATCGTCGGCGATCCCTGCCTAGCCCTCGTACACGGTCGCGAACAGGCGCGAGAGCTCGCCGGCGGCGGCGCGGACCGAGGCGATCGCCTTCGCGTAGTCCATCCGCAGCGGGCCGACGACGCCGACGGCGCCGAGGTTGCGGTAGCCGAGCCCGTAACCGGCGCCGACGACGCTGACCGAGCGCAGGGCCGGCTCCGGGTTCTCCTCGCCGATGCAGAGGAAGACCGAACGCTCGCGCAGCGCCGAACGCAGCACCGAGAGCACGCTCACCTGGCCCTCGAGGGCGCTGACGACGCCGTCGGGGTGGGGCAGGTCGCCGGCGTGGCTCTCCGAGAGCAGCCGACCGGCACCGTCGATGTAGAGCTGTTGCGGGCTCGCCTCCGCGAGCTCGGCGATCGCCGTCCCGATCTGGCCGAGGAACTCGCGCTCGCGCTCGCCGAGCTCGGGATCGAGGAGCCGCGACGCGACCATGCTCGAGCCGATCGCGAGGCCGGCGAGGCGCTCGTTGAGGAACGAGGACGCCCACTCGACGAGCCCCGGGTCGACCGGCCCGGCGAAGGTGAAGACGCGCTTGGCGACATCGCCGTTGTCGGCGATCGCGACCACCGCCACGACCCGCGACTGCAGCAGCAGGACCTCGACCCGGTGGATCGAGGCGCTGCTGACGGGCGGTGCCGTGGCGAGAGCGAGCAGGTCGTTGGCCTGAGCCAGGGCGGCGGTGGTCTCGCGCAGCGCCTCCTCGACCCCGCGCCGCGCCTCGGCGAGGCCGCGCGCCGCGATCCCGGCGGGCCGGGGGGGGCGCGGCGCCGCATCGATCAGGCCGTCGGCGTAGCGGCGGTAGCCGGCGTCGGTCGGAACCCGGCCGGCCGACGTGTGGGGCTGGACCAGGTAGCCGGCGCGCTCGAGCTCGGCGAGCTCGGCGCGAACGGTCGAGGGACCCCAGTCGAAACCGGCCTTCTCGGCGATCGCCTTCGACCCGACCGGCGTCCCGGTCTTGAGGTACGCGTCGACGGCGATCTCGAGGACCCGCTGCTGGCGTTCGCTGAGCACGCGGCTGATTCTAGGTAGCCGCGACGGCCCACCGGCACACGAGCGACCGGGCGCAGGCGACACGCGGTCCGCGGCGGGGACCGGCCCGCTCAGCCCAGGACCAGCTCGGCCTCGGCGTTGCGGACGATGCCGTTGCCGTCCTGATGGGCCTCGGTCGCGATCACGACGCGGTCGCCGTCACGCTCGCGGACGGTGCCGCTGACGACGATCTCCTCCTCGGGGACGCCCATCCCGCGGAACTGCACGCTGAGCCGGCGCAGCGCCCGCGGGTCGCCGCCGGCGGCCTCCGTCTGCGCCCGTGCGACCTGCGCCATCGTCCACAGCCCGTGCAGGATGTTGCGCGGCAGCCCGACCTGCCTGGCGAAGTCCTCGTCGATGTGGATCGGGTTGAAGTCCCCCGATGCCCCGGCGTAACGATGCGGCAGGTACTTGTCCGGCGTCACCCGGAGCTCCGGGATCGACTCGCCCTCGCTCAGCTCGGCCATCGCACCCCCCTCAGGCGCCCCGGACGATGTTCGTCCAGGTCCCACGGACGACCTCGTCGCCGTCCTGGTTGGTCGAGACGGACTCGAACACGTAGAAGGCCCTGCCGTCCTTCTCGAAGATCTCTCGCACGGCGGCCCGCGTGGTGATCTCGTCGCCGGCGCAGACCGGCTCGCCCCAGACGAACTCCTGTCCGCCGTGGACCATCGCCGCGAAGTCGATCCCGACCTCGGGGTCGAGGATCGCCGGGCCGAGGGCGGGTGCGCTGTAGACGACGGCGAACATCGGCGGGGCGACGACGTCGCGAAAGCCGGCCGCGCGGGCGGCATCGCGGTCGTGGTGGACGGGCTCGGCCTGGCCGACCGCGTTCGCGTACTCGCGGATCTTCTCGAGCCCGACCTCGTAGCTCGTAGCCGGGTACTCCTTGCCGACGGCGGCCGTGCTCACGCCCATTCGTGCCTCAGCCCCGCCGTACCTGCGAGCCGCCCGTGATCGTCTCGGTGCCGTCGTCGAAGCGGACGAGCGCCTTGTTGCCGCCGTCGTAGTCGGGCGCCCAGAGGAGCAGCGTCGCCTCGCGCCGGTCATCGTCGCCGGGGCCGACCGTGCACGGCTCCTCGCCGGGCTCGTCGAGGCCCCTCCAGAGGCGGATGAAGGGGTTGCTCTCCCATTCGTCGATCACGGTCGTCGGCTCGCGGTGGCCGGGATGGAGGCGGCAGTCGTTGGGCAGCTCCATGAGGCGGTCCATGACCGATGCCCTGAGGTCGGCGAGCCCGGTCGCCCCCGGCGCCCCGGTGCCGCCGACGGTGCCCTTGAAGATGACGTCGGCGGTCAGGCAGTCGTCGTCGTTGATGCGCAGCGCCAGGTGGTCAGCGCAGTGGCCGGGCGTGTGGATCGCCTCGATCTTCAGCCCGCCGGTCTCGAGCACATCGCCG
>CAZTGN010000082.1:0-9927 GCA_964613275.1 uncultured Conexibacter sp.
CCCGCAGCGCCCGCGGCGAGCCGGTCCGGGTAGCGGTGGGTCTCAACCTCGCCGAGGCCGAGCTGATGCAGAACATCCTCCTCGAGGAGGGCATCCCGAGCATGCTCCGCCGCTCCGGCGGCTTCGACGTGCCCGACTTCCTCGCCGCCGGCCCCCGCGACGTTCTCGTCCCGGCGTCGGGCGAGGCCGCCGCGCGGGAGCTCCTCAACCTCGGCCCGGCACCGCCGCCGGAGCCCGGCGAGCCACGCCGCGCGGCGATCCGGCTCGCGGCGGTGATGCTGGTCTGCCTGCTGCTCTTCAGCGCGCTCGCGGCGCTGGTCTGGGTCCTCGTCGCCTGATCGGCTAGGGCAATGAGGGATCGGCGAGCCGCCCGCGGGCGGCGGAGCCCGAGCCCGCCAGCGCCTCGACGTGGTCGCGCCAGGCGGGCTCGATCTCGCCGATCGATGTCCCGAAGGCGGTCTCGAGCGCCGTCGCCGGGCCGGCCTTCGGCAGCCTGGCGACGAGCAGGTCGCAGGCGTGGCGGCCGACCTCGTGGTCGAGCAGGTCGAAGATGCTGCCGCCGAGGATGATCGCATCGCGGGCCGAGGGCGGGAAGGCGGGGCGCGGCCCCTCGGTGAGGCGCCGCAGGACCGCCGGCCGGAAGCTCGACCAGTGGCCGGCGTAGAACTGGGCGCCGCCCTCGATCAGCCAGGCCCAGCGCAGGTAGCGCGCGAACGTCCGCGCCCCCCAGGGCGGCGGCACCTTCTCGTTGTTGGCCGCGATCACGAGCTGCGCGTAGAGGCGCTCCGAGGTCCCCAGCAGGGCCCGCAGCGATTCGGGGCCGCCGGCGCGGCGCTCGAGCGCCGCATCGGTGAGCGTGTGCAGCTCGGTTCGCGTCGCCCATCCGGCCAGGTAGCGGCGCCCCGCCGGGGCGGCGGCGATCCGGGCGGCGGGCAGGAACGGATGTGCCGCGGCCAGCCAGCCGGCGCCGGGATGGAGGATCACGGTCACCCCGCCCGGAACATGCTCGAATCGCTCCTCGAGCCGCAGCCGCAGCTCCTCGAGGCGGTCGAGGGTGCGCTCGGCGCACTCCTCGTCACCCTCCTCGAAGCGGACGGTGAAGCTCAACGAGTCGGTCTCGGTCCAGGGCACCCTTCGAGAGTAGAGCGGTCCGCTCGCCGGCCGGCCCCGGCGGGAGCGACGGTGCACCCACGGTTGCCGCAGATCAGTCGCCGGTGAAGGGCCCCTGCGACGACATGCGAGCGTGAGGCCGAATCCCGTCACGCCCGTGGTCGTCGCGCCCGTGGCGACTTCACCGCCGCCAGAGCTGCCGGCGGGCGAGGAGCCTAGTCGTGGCCGCGAGCCGTGCCGGCGCCGACCCGGCGCGCGAGCAGCTCCTCGAGGCCGGCGCCGGGATCGTCGATGTACATCGCCGCGCCGGGGCCGTGCAGGGACGGGGCCGTGGGACGCCGGCCGAGCAGGCGGCCGATCGCTGCCAGCACCGGGAGCGTGATCGCCTGGACGGCGGGAGGAGGCTTGGCGAGGCGTATCACGTCGCTGTACTCGTGGCCGATCGCGGCTATCCAGAGGGGATCCGGCATGCCCTTCCCGTTCGTCCGGCCCTCGGCCCCGAGCGACCACAGGACCTCGATGACGGCGATGAACCGCTCCGCCGAGTCGGCGGGCGCACCCGCCGCGACCTCGACCGTGGCGATCACGCGGGCGATCCCCTCGCCGGCGTTCCACCAGTCGTGGACGGTGCCGGGCCCGACCTCGGCAACCCCGTCGCCGGGACGGACCAGGCGCTCGACGCCGTCGAGCAGGTACGCCACCACGCCCTCGACGACCTCGAAGCGCTCGATCAGCGTCCCGTGGCTGTGCGCGGCGGCGACTGCGGCTCCCGGCTGCAGGAAGAGCTCGAACTCGATCGATTCGCGGGGTGAGTCCGAGGCCGGCGTGGTGATCCGGGCCAGCTCACCGGTCACCGGGTTGTGGGCCCATGTCCGATCGTCGCGCTCGCCGTCCATCGCCGTCGTCTCCTCCGCCGTTCCGCTCGATGGTTAGTTAGACTACCAAACGGAATGGAATCTCGCCGGGGACGACGCGATACGCCGAGGACATCCAGGACATCCAGGGCCTCCGCGGGCCCCGCGGCGTCAGCGGCGTCGGAGGCGTCCGACGCATCCGCAACGCCCGGAGCATCCGATCGGGGCGGCGTCGCCATTCCGGCGCCGTTCGGGGCGAGCCGTCCCCCCAGCGGCACGATGAACTTCGGGAACCTGCTCCGCGACCCGGGGATGGTGCTGAACGAGATCGTCGCCCGCGAGGTGGCGGCAGCCGGCTACGCCGATCTGCGGCCATCGCTGCTCGCGGTCGGCCAGCACGTCGGCTCCGGCGGCACCCGTGTGACCGAGCTCGCCGAGCGCGCTCAGCTCACCAAGGCGTCGGTGGTCGCAGCCGTCGACGAGCTGGAGCGCCTGGGCTACGCCGAGCGGGTCCCCGACCCGACCGACGGCAGGGCCAAGCTGGTCTGTGCGACCGAGCGCGCGAAGGGCGCCGAAGCGGCCGCGCGCCGTGCGATCGCCGCGACGCGTGACGCGTGGGCGGAGGCGCTCGGTGCCGAGCGGATGGCCGAGCTCGAGGGCGCCCTGATCGACCTGCGCATGGCACTCTGGCCGCGGGTCGAATAGACGGGCTGCGGCTACCCTGCGGCGATGAGCACGCCGCCGGTCGGGGCACACGTCCCCGGAAGCGACCCGCTGGCCGAGGCGGCCGAGGTCGGTGCCGACTGCATCCAGCTCTTCCTCTCCGACCCGCAGGGCTGGGAGAAGCCGCCGGAGCGCGAGGATGCCGCCGAGCTCCGCGACTCCGAGGTCGGCATCTACGTCCACGCCCCGTACCTGATCAACGTCTGCTCGCCGAGGCCGAACGTCCGCTACGGGTCGCGCAAGATCCTCGCCCAGACGTGTGAGGCGGCGGCCGCGGTCGGCGCGCTGGCGGTGATCGTCCACCCGGGCCATTCCGAGGACGGCCTCGAGGCCGGGGTCGGGCGCTGGTCGCGGACGCTCGAGCTGCTCGAGACCGACGTCCCGGTCCTGCTCGAGAACACGGCCGGCGGCGAGCACGCGGTGGCGCGGCGCTTCGACGCCCTCGCCCGGCTCTGGACGGAGGTCGCCGCTGCCGACCGCGGCGTCGAGGTCGGCTTCTGCCTCGACACCTGCCACGCCCACGCCGCCGGCGAGGAGCTCGGCGACGCGGTCGAGCGCGCCCGCGCGATCACCGGCCGGATCGACCTCCTCCACGTCAACGACTCGCGCGATCCGCCCGGCACCGGCGCCGACCGCCACGCCAACATCGGGACCGGGACGATCGACCCCGAGGTCCTGCGGGCGATGATCCGCTCCGCCCGGGCGCCCTCGGTTGTCGAGACGCCGCGCGAGCCGGACGCGCTGCGCGCCGACGTGGAGTTCGTGCGTTCGGCGCTACTCGCCGCCTGAGGCGAGGCGCTCGCGCTCGTAGTCGAGCTCCGTCCGGATCCCCCGGGCTTCCATCAAGGCCCGCGCCTGCTCGATCGAGGTGGCGGCGCGGACGAGGTCGGCGAGCGGGGTGAGCGGCCCGAGCGCCCGGCGGGCGTCGAAGAGGAACGCGAGGGCGCCGACGGGGCCGAGCTCGACCGTCCGCCTGCCGCCCCGGATCGGCACCGACCCGGTCGCGCCGAGCGCGCACCGGGCCGCCATCAGGCTCGCCTCGGTCGGCACGTCGCGAGCGAGCGCGACGACCTCCTCGGCGGCCGCTGGGCCGGGGGAGAGGGTGCCGAGCCAGGCACCTTCGCGGCCGAGGGCGGCGATTCGGGCGAGCACCTCCAGCACGGTCAGCTCGCCGTCGCAGCCGGCGCCGAAGGCGCAGCCGGCGACCGCGATGCGCTCGGGCAGGTGGGCGGCGGCGGCGAGCATCACCGCGTCGCAGAGCGGGCTCGAGAGCCCCGGCTCGGAGCCGTCGGCGAGCACGTCGCCGCCGACGTCGAGGAGGACGACGAGATCGCAGTCGAGGTGATCGGCGAGGGCGGCGATGCCGGCGCCGATCGCGGCCGGTCCGCCGGTGACGTCGATCAGCGCTACGGGGCGGCCGAGGTGGGCGGCGACGCCCGCCTCCGCGAGCCGGATTCCCTCCGGAGTGCTGCCGCCTGCTCCGGTCAGCGCCACCGACGCGGCGATCGGCTCGACCCCAGCGAGGTGCTCGAGCGGCCGCGGGCCGGCGTGGTGGGGATCGACGGCGAACCGCTCCCAGGCGACCCCGCCGAGCTCGACCCTGCGTCCCGCCCGCTCGATCTCGCGGGCGAGCGCGAGCGATCCGACGACGTCGCCGCCGCCGCCGATCCCGAGCACGAGGGCGCCGCGCGCGCCGTCGGCGAGCGCGCCGAGCAGGCCGCGGGGCCTGCCGTCGGGGCCCGGCAGGGAAGTCAGGTCAGCGCCGGCTCGGGCTCTGAGGCGCAGCAGGTCTCGCGGATCGTCGCCGCGGCCCGGTCGAACTCCTCGTCGGCCATGACCGGCACGCCCTCGAAGGGCAGCTCACGGTCGATCTCGACCCAGGAGTGGCAGCCGATGTGCTCGTCGCGGACCCGGACCGTGACCGGGCGGGGGATCCGATGGACCTTGAGCAGCAGGACGTGCAGGGGGTGGGTCCGCTTCCAGCGCAGCCGCTTGCGGGCGTAGTCCTGGGTCCAGACGTGGTAGGGGCTGAGCGCATCCACGATCCGCGGATCCTCGACCGTGAAGTGGTCGGCGACCTCGGCCCAGGCGCGGATCCGGACGCGGTCGGGCTGCGGGATCCCGCCGTCCTGGAGCAGCGCCCGCGGCGGCGGCTCCTCGTCCGGCCAGACGCCCTCCTCCAGCGCCCGGCGCAGCTCCGGGTGGTGTGACTCGCGAACGAGGTCGTTGCGCTGGTGGTCGAACGTGGGGTAGAGGAAGAACTGCTCGTGCTCGAGCTCGAAGTGCTTGTTCTCCTCGCGGATGCCGCCCTTGCGCAGCGTCACCAGCTGCTCCCCCTCGGCAAGCGCGCGCACGGTTACCGACCATTCCTTGAAAGCGATTGGCATGGCGTTGTTCGTCCGGGGTCGTGGTTGCGGGCGGGATCGCGGGGCTCGGACGAGGGCGACCCTGCCGGGGCCGCTTCTCGGCCCGTCGGAGGGCCGCGAGTCTAGAGCAGCCGTGCGCCGTCGGCAAATTTGTGACGAGAAGCACATGTTCTTGCGCGGCGCCTAGCGAGCCTCCGGCCGCCGGCCGAGGCCGCCGCCTCCCGGCGTCTCGATCCGCAGGACGTCACCGGGTGCGAGCTCGCCCTCGCACTTGCCGGGAAGCGGCTCGCCGTTGAGGCTGTTGCGGCCGGGGCTGCCGTCCTCGCCGCCGTCGCGACCGCGCGGCCCGCGCGCTCGGCGCTCGCTGAGGAGCGTGAACCGCAGCGGCGCCAGGGCCTCGATCGCGCGGATGATGCCCTCGCCGCCGCGGCGCGCGCCGTCGCCGCCGCTTCCGCGCCGGACCGCGAGCTCGGCGATCCGGACGGGGAGCTCGGCCTCGAGCGCCTCGATCGGCGTGTTCAGGGTGTTCGACATCGCGACGTGGACGGCGCTCGGACCGTCGCCGCCGCGGCATGCCCCCTGGCCGCCGCCGATCGTCTCGTAGTAGGTCAGCTCCTCGCCCTCGCGGGTCCCCGCAAGCGTCAGGTTGTTCATCGTTCCCTGGCCCTGAGCCGGGCCGTCGACCACCTCCGCGAGGGCGGTGAGGACGATATCGGCGACCCGGCTCGAGGTCTCGACGTTGCCGGCGGCGACGGCGGCTGGAGGACGTGCGTTGAGCACCGATCCGGCGGGGGCGGCGATCCTGACCGGTCGGAACGCGCCGGCCGAGGGCGGGGCATCGGGGTCGGTCGATGCCCTGATCGCGAACAGCGTCGCGGCTCGGGTGACCGGCAGCGGGCAGTTCAGGTTCCCCTCCACCTGCGGCGCCGAACCGGCGAAGTCGACGTCGAGGCGGTCGCCGGCGATCTCGACCCGGACGCGGAGCGGGATCGGCTCGCCGTCCGCCCCCTCGAGCTCGTCGCCGGCCTCGTGGACGCCGTCGGCGAGCGCGGCGATCGCGGCGCGGCTACGGCGCTCGGCGTGGTCGAGGACCGCGGCCATCCCGGCCAGCAGCCGCTCGTCTCCCGATCGCCCGGCCAGCTCGCCGAGCCGTGCCTGCCCGCGCCGGTTCGCCGCCCGCTGCGCCCGCAGGTCCGCCAGCCGCTCGTCGGGCCGGCGCATCCGGGAGGCGATCGCGGCGAGCTCGTCAGGCCCCGCGCGGTGGGGCGCGATCACCACTCCCTCGTCGCTGAGCGTGTGCGAGTCGGCCGGCATCCCGCCCGGCGTCGGGCCGCCGACGTCGGCGTGGTGGGCGCGGCTTGCGAGCCAGCCGCTGAGCCGGCCGTCGATGACCAGCGGGGAGACGAGCGTGATGTCGGGCAGGTGGGTGCCGCCGCGGTAGGGGTCGTTGAGGATCCAGACGTCCTCGCCGGCGACGTCCTCGCCGACGAGCTCGGCGACGGCGGCGACCGCGGCCGGCATCGAGCCGAGGTGCACGGGGATGTGCTCCGCCTGCATCACCAGCTCGCCGCCCCGGTCGAAGATCGCCGTCGAGCAGTCACGGCGCTCCTTGATGTTCGGCGAGTAGGAGGCGCGCACGAGGACGGCGCCCATCTCGTCGCAGATCGACCGCAGCGCGCCGCTCAGGACCTGCAGCTCGATCGGGTCGATCACGACCCCGCCGCTCACCCGCCATCCTTCCGTGTCGCGACGATCGAGCCGTGGCGGTCGACCGTCGCGTGCCAGCCTGCCGGCACGAGGAAGGTCGTCTCCGCCAGCTCGAACACGCAGGGGCCGCCCGCGGCGAAGCCGGGCCGCGGCTCGCCCGCGAGGACCGTGATCGGCTCCGACCCCCCGGGCAGGCGTGCGGTCCGGGTCGAGCGCCGCGGCTCGGCGCCGCCCCCGACCGGCAGCTCGAAGCCGGCGAGCGGCTCGCGGGCGGCGATCCGGATGTTGACGAGCTCGACGGCCTCCTCGTCGCCGCGATACCCGTAGCGGCGCTCGTGCTCGGCCGCGAAGGCCGCCACGAGCTCCGCCGGGTCGGGCTCCAGCGGCGCCTCGATCGGCAGCTCGAACGCCTGCCCCGCGTAGCGCAGCTCGTAGATCGCCTCGAGGGCGGTGTCGGGGCCGCGGTCGAGGCCGGCGGTGATCGCCGCGATCGCGTCGGCGACCGCGGCCGCGGTGAGCCTCCGCCCGCTCAGCATCACGGTCTGCGTGGTGTCCCGGCGTCGCTCCGCGCAGACCAGCCCGAGGGCCGAGAGGACCCCGCCCGGCCGCGGGCAGATGACGCGGGCGATGCCGAGCTCGACGGCGATGTCGATCGCGTGCAGCGGCCCGGCGCCGCCGAACGGCAGCAGGTCGAAGCGGCGCGGGTCGATCCCGCGCTCGACGGTGATCACCCGCAGCGCCCGGATCATCTCCTGGTTGGCGACGGCGCGGATCCCCGCCGCCGTCGCGAGCGGATCGAGGTCGAGCGAGGAGGCGAGCGCCCCGACCGCGCGCTCGGCCGCCGCGCGGTCGAGCGCTACTCCGCCGGCGAGGCCACCCTCCGGGTCGAGGTAGCCGAGCATGAGGTTGGCGTCGGTCACGGTCGGCTCCGAGCCCCCGATGCCGTAGCAGGCGGGGCCGGGATCGGCGCCGGCGGAGCGCGGGCCGACCCGGAGCGCGCCGCCACGGTCGCGCCAGGCGATCGAGCCGCCGCCGGCGCCGACGGTGTGGACGTCGACCATCGGGAGCTGGATCGGGCGGCCCGCGAACTCGCGCGTCTCGGTCCGGCCGACCCGGCCGCGCTCGACCACGCAGACGTCGCAGGAGGTGCCGCCCATGTCGAGCCCGAGCGCGTCGCCGGAGCCGGACGCGGCGGCGATCAGGCCGGCGCCGACGGCGCCGCCGGCGGGGCCGCTGAGGACGCTCCAGGCCCCGCCGCCCGCGGCTCGGCCGGCGTCGGTGACGCCGCCCGAGGACTGCATGACGAGCGGCTCGGGGATGCCGATCTCGCGGCAGCGGCCGCCGAGCCCGCGCAGGTAGCCGCCCAGCCGGGGCGCCAGGTAGGCGTCGAGTACCGTCGTCGCGCAGCGCTCGTACTCGCGGAAGCGCGGCAGCACCTCGGAGGAGATCGAGACGTGGAGGCCGTCGAAGCGCGACCGCAGGGCCGCGCCGAGCCGCCGCTCGTGCTCGGGCCGGGCGAACGAGAAGAGCAGGCAGACGGCGACGGCCTCCGGGGCGAGGCGCTCGATCTCGTCGCCGACCCGCTCGACCTCCTCGTCGTCGAGCGGGAGGACGACGCCGTCGGCGCCGACCCGCTCGCGGACCGCGACGCGCAGATCCGTCGGCGCCAGCGGCGGCGGCCGGTCCTCGCAGAGGCGATAGAGCGCGGGCCGGTTCTGGCGGGCGATCTCGAGCAGGTCGGTGAAGCCGGCGGTTGCGACGAGCGCCGTCCGCGCGCCGCGGCGCTCGAGCAGGGCGTTGGTCCCGACCGTCATCCCGTGCGCGAACCGGCGCACCGCGGCGGGCTCGGCGCCGGCCGCGTCGAGGACGGCGCCGATCGCGACCGCCACGCCCTCGGACTGGTCGGCCGGGGTCGACGGCGCCTTCGCGGTGTGCAGCCGCCGGCCGTCGACGAGGACGGCGTCGGTGAAGGTTCCGCCGACGTCGACGCCGAGCAGCACCCGACCATTACATCGAGCCGGCGGCTCAGGCGACCAGCGGCAGTCCCGCTCCGCGGTGCCCGCCGTCGACGACCTCCTCCTCGAGGTGCTTGTGCGAGGGGCAGTAGTCGCGTCCCGGCAGCGGCTCGCGCTGGCACGGCGTCCCGCGGCGGGTGTGCGCCTTGCACTCGCGGTCGACGAGCTGGGCGAGCTCCTCCGGCGGCACCTGGTCGAGGTAGCGCAGGGCGAGCTTCACGTTGCGGTCGACGACCTGGAAGACGAAGAGCTGCTCGCTGACGGGGAAGTGCCCCCGGAGCTCGCCGAACAGCGCCTTCGTCGGCCGGGCGAAGTAGCGGCGGTCGTTGAGGAGCCGCCGCATCGTGCCCTCGCAGGCGTCGAGGATCTGTTGCTTGCGGGCGCAGCCGGCGCCGTTGGCCTCCGCGACCCGCGGGGCAAGCTCCCGGTAGATCGATCGGCTGAATTGGTACATGGGTTCCCTGAACCTTTCCGTGGTCCGCGGTTACCCCCCCGCAGCGGCAAGTGTGACGATCGCCACGTTGATCGCGTGCCGAGCGACGTTAAGCGCGGGTTAAGGCGTCAGACGTGCGTCGCGGCGGCGATCGGCGGCCAGCGGTCGATCCGCACAGCGCCGCCGGCGCCGACGACGGTGTGCCGGAGGTCGAGGGCGGGATCGACCCGTGGCCGGTCGGTGCGGCGGTGGACGCCGCGCGACTCCTCACGGGCCAGGGCCGAGGCGGCGATCAGCCGCGCCAGCGGATAGGGGTCGGCGCGCAGCCGCCCGAGTCGCTCGGGGTCGCGGACGGGACCGGCCAGCGCCCAGATCGACTGGCGCGTCTGCTCCGGCGGGGCCGGGAAGCCGGGGTCCGGGTCGGGGTCCGGCGGCGCCGGATCGGCCGCCGGCGCGGCGAGCGCGGCCGCCGCCGCCCGGGTGCCGAAGACGAAGCACTCGCTGAGCGAGTTGGAGGCGAGCCGGTTGGCGCCGTGCAGCCCGGTGCAGGATGCCTCGCCGACGGCGAGCAGCCCCGGAAGGGTGCTGCGTCCGTCGAGGTCGGTGCGGACGCCGCCGATCAGGTAGTGGGCTGCGGGGGCGACCGGAACCGGGCCGGCAGCGGGCTCGATCCCGGCCGCGGCCAGCATCGTCGCGATCGCCGGGAACCGCTCGAGGGG
>CAZTGN010000083.1:0-1005 GCA_964613275.1 uncultured Conexibacter sp.
CAGGTAGAGGACCCCGTCGAGCTCGGCGCCGGGCAGCGGCAGGCGCCGCGGCTCCGATCCGGTCGCGAGCAGGAGCCTGTCCCAGCCGAGGCGCTCGCCGCCGTCGAGCTCGACCTCGCGGCCCGCCGGGTCGATCGCGGTCACGCTCGCCCCCGTCCGCAGCTCGATCGAGCTCTCCGCGTAGAAGGACTCGGGATGGACGCGCGCGTCCTCGCGCGACGACTCGCCGCGCAGGTAGTCCTTCGACAGCGGCGGCCGCTCGTAGGGGAGCTCGTCCTCGGCCCCGATCAGGACGATCTCGCCCGCGTGGCCCTCCGCCCGCAGCGCCTCGGCCGCCTTCGCGCCGGCGAGCCCGCCGCCGACGATCACGTGTCTCTCCCTGCTCATCGCTCCTGCCTCCTCGTCAGTGAAAGGAACTCGCCTCGAGTCCGCTGGTCGTCCCTCAGTACCCCGAAAAGGGCCGACGTCACCGTCGTCGCACCGGGCTTGGCGACCCCGCGCAGCGACATGCAGGCGTGCTCGGCCTCGAGGACGACGCCGACGCCGCGCGGCTCGAGCTCGGACTGGAGCCAGCCGGCGATCTCGGTCGTGAGCCGCTCCTGGACCTGCAGCGATCGCGAGAAGTAGTCGACGACCCGCGCGAGCTTCGACAGGCCGACGATCCGCTCGCCGGGCAGATAGCCGACGTGGGCGACCCCGGCGAACGGCAGCAGGTGGTGCTCGCAGAGCGAGTGGAAGGGGATCGAGCGCGCCACGACGAGCTCGTCGTAGCCGCCGTCGTTGGGGAACGTCGTCGGCTGGAAGGGCTCCGGCGCGAGCAGCTCCGCATAGACGTCGACGATTCGCCGCGGGGTCTCGCGCAGGCCGTCGCGATCGACGTCGACCGCGAGGGCCGCGAGCAGCTCGGCGGCCGCGCCCGCGGCGCGGCGGCGCGCCGCCGCCCCCGCGCCCCGGGGGGGCGCCCCCCGCCCCGCGCCCCCCCGGCCCCGCCCCGGTCCCACCCGG
>CAZTGN010000083.1:1015-2106 GCA_964613275.1 uncultured Conexibacter sp.
GCGGGCCGCGAGCCGCGGGGGGGCCGCCGCCGCGGCGGGGTGGCTATCGACCCCCCCGGCGCCGGGGGCGGCCCCCCGCGGCCGGTCGCCCGCCGGGACCGGCCCGTTTCCATCCGGGCTCCCGCGCTCCGGCGCCAGCGGGATGACCTCGTTCATTGCGGCAGCTTCAATCGATCTCATGCTGCTCTTGGCGACCGCGCGGCCGCGGTTCTTACCTCCGCTGCCGTCCCGGACTCGCCCCGAAGCGATCGCGCTAACCTCGATCGGGTATGAGCCAGGCAGGCGGAATGAGTGGAAGCGACGATCAGGGATACGTCCTTGCGCCCTGGAAGGTGCCGCTGATCATCGCCGCGATCACGCTCTCGATGGTCGCCGGCGCGTACTTCGGCGGCCCCGGGCTCGCGATGGCGATGGGCTCGCTGGCGGCCGGCCTGCTGGTGGTGATGGCGACCCGCCTGGCGCCGCGGCTGCCGATCGAGCCGCCCCCGGCCCGCGACGGTCGTCCGCACCTGCTGCTGGTGGCGAACGAGCCGCTCGAGAGCCCCGCCGCGATCGACCGCGTCGTCGCCGCGGCCGCGAAGGGGGGCCGCCGGCCGGCCGCGGCCGAGGTCCTCGTCCTCGCCCCGAACCGCCCGCGCTTCGTCGAGCGCTGGGCGTCCGACACCGAGCGGGGCGAGCGCCAGGCACAGCGCTGCCTCGTCCTGACCCTGGCCGCGCTCGCCAAGGCGGGCATCGACGCCACCGCCAGGATCGGCGACGAGGACCCGGTCCAGGCGGTGGACGACCAGCTCCGCAGCTACCCGGCGACGCAGGTCGTGCTCGTCGATCACCCCGGCACGCGCTCCGCCGGCGCCGCCCGGCAGCTGCGCTCGCGGCTGCGGGTCCCGTTCCTGCACCTGATCGACGTCCCCGCCGAGCCGGTAGCGGCCCTGCACCACTGAGCGGCGCCGCCCGCCCCGGTCGGCGGGCCCCCTCTCGCGCATGTGATTCCTGTTACGATGGCGACGTCCTGCGTCCGGCCGGGCCCCGCCGGGGGTGACGAGGGAGTTGGAGGAGTCATGACCCGCCCGGAACCAGCCGGTGGGCCGGCC
>CAZTGN010000083.1:2116-3981 GCA_964613275.1 uncultured Conexibacter sp.
GGTCGCTGCGCTGATCGCCGCCGCCGCGGCGCCGATCGCCGGCGCCGCCGGGGAGCGCTGCACCGCCGGGGCGGCGGGGGCCGGTGACCCCTACTTCCCCGGCTACGGCAACGGCGGCTACGACGTCGAACGCTACGACCTCGACATCGCCTACAACCCCGCCAACGACAACCTCCGCGGCCGCGCGAAGGTGCGGGCCCGGGCCACCGAGACGCTCTGCAGCCTCAACCTCGACCTGCTCGGCTTCGACGTCAAGCGGGTCAAGGTCCGCAACGAGGGGGCCCGCTGGAGCCGCGACGGCCAGGAGCTGACGGTGACGCCGCGGCGGCCGCTGAAGCGGGACAAGCGGTTCGCGTTGACCGTGCGCTACAGCGGCGTCCCGGTCGATTTCAGAGACCTCGTGATCGGCGTGCCGATCGGCTTCACCCCGACCAGCGACGGCGTGGTCGTGACCGGGCAGCCGGAGTCGGCCGCGACCTGGTTCCCCGTCAACGACCATCCGAGCGACAAGGCGGCCTACGACTTCGAGATCGAGGTTCCCGACGGCTACGGGGTCGTGGCGAACGGGAAGCCGCGGGGCGAGGAGCCGGGGCAGCCCGGCTGGACGGTGTGGCGCTGGGAGGCGGAGGCCCCGATGGCCTCCTACCTGACGGCGCTCGGCGTCGGCGACTGGGACGTGCGCCGCTGGCGCACCGCCGATGGGCTGCCGGTCTACGACGCCGTCGACTCGAGCGTCACCGGCGCCCACCGCGACGAGATCGACTCGTCGCTGGCGAAGCAGGGCGAGATCCTCGACTTCCTCGCCACGGAGATCGGGCGTCCCTACCCGTTCGACACGATCGGCGCGATCGTCGACCCCGAGCGCCCGATCCTGTTCGCGCTCGAGACCCAGACGCGGCCCGTCTATGCGGCGATCTTCTGGCTCGATAACAGCTTCCAGCCAACCAACGGCGACTACGTCGTCGTCCACGAGCTCGCCCATCAGTGGTTCGGCGACGACATCGCGCTGCGTCGCTGGCGCGACATCTGGCTCAACGAGGGCTTCGCGACCTACTACGAGTACCTCTGGGACGGCCGCCACGGCGGCCTGACGCCGGAGCAGCTCTTCGACGCGCTGCTCGCGGGCCTCCCCGCCGACGATCCGATCTGGTCGGTCGAGGTCGGCGACCCCGGCCCCGGGGAGCTGTTCAGCGACGCCGTCTATGCGCGCGGGGCGATGACGCTGGAGGCGCTGCGGCGCGAGGTCGGCGACCGCGACTTCGGGGCGATCGTCGAACGCTGGGCGCGCGATCGCGCCGGCGGCCACGGCACGACCGGGCAGTTCATCCGGATCGCCGAGGCCGAGTCGGGCGAGCAGCTCGACGACCTCTTCGAGACCTGGCTGTTCACGGCCGAGAAGCCGCCGGTCCCGGCCACCCAGAGCGGCGGCGCCGCGAGCCCGGCCGACGTCGCGGCCGCCCGTCAGTCGCTCGAGGAGCTCCGCCGGCGCCTGGCGCTGGGCGGGTACTGAGGCCAAGGCGCGACCCGACCGGCGATGAGCGGCCCGTTCGACGCGGGCGGGAGGCGCTGCCGGCATCCTCGGCGGTCGCGTGACCGCCTCCGGGCCGACGACGTCGGCGACCACCTGCTCGCGGGCGGCTCCCGGCTCGCGCTCATCCTCGCCTTCGAGCGGACCGGCAGCTTCCTGCTGCGCCGACCCGTCGACGAGATCCTCGAAGGCCGGCACGTCGAGCGCGGCTGCATCTGGCCCCACGTTCTCCTCGCGTACCTCACCTCACCGCTCGTGGTCGGCCTGGCGCTCGATGCGGCCCGATGACGCCGCCCCCCGGGGAACCGCGGTCGGGGCCGGACGCGGCGGCTACCGG
>CAZTGN010000083.1:3991-4339 GCA_964613275.1 uncultured Conexibacter sp.
GGAACCATCCCGACACGAGCTCGACGAAGCCGTAGTAGGCGATCGCGACGCCGACCGCCAGCAGCCAGTGCCAGGCCTGCAGCGGCTCGAGGCTGAAGACGTCGCGCAGCGCCGGCACCGCCACGAGCCCGACCTGGAGGGCGACCGTCCCGGCGACGGCCGCCACCAGCATCGGGTTGGTGAGCGGGCCGAGGCGCCAGAGCGGGATCCGCTCCGAGCGCATCGCGAAGCCGGCCGCGAGCTCGGCGAACGCGATCGTCGTGAACAGGACCGTCTGCCAGGCGTCGTCGCCCGCCGACCAGAGGACGTACGCCGGGACCAGGGCGAGCACCAAGAGAGCCGCACCAC
>CAZTGN010000083.1:4349-5651 GCA_964613275.1 uncultured Conexibacter sp.
GTGAGGATCCGGCGTCCGCGGTCGGAGCCGAGCAGGCTCTCGCCGAGCGGGGTCGGCGGCCGCTTCATCACCCCCGGCTCGGCCGGCTCGACCGCAAGCGCCATCGCCGGCAGACCGTCGGTGACGAGGTTCAGCCAGAGGATCTGCAGCGGCAGCAGCGGAATCGGCATCCCCGCCAGCGGCGCGAGGACCATCACCGCGACCTCGGCGACGTTGCCGCTGAGGATGTTGCGGATGAACTTGCGGATGTTGTCGAAGACGACCCTGCCCTCGCCGACGGCGCCGACGATCGTCGCGAAGTTGTCGTCCTGGAGGATCATGTCCCCGGCGTCCTTGGTGACGTCGGTGCCGGTGATCCCCATCGCGACGCCGATGTCCGCCTGGGCGAGGGCCGGGGCGTCGTTGACGCCGTCTCCGGTCATCGCGACGACCTCGCCCCGCCGCTGCAGAGCCTCGACGATCCGCAGCTTGTCCTCCGGCTTGACCCGCGCATAGACCGAGGCGCTGCCGGCCAGCTCGGCGAGGCGCTGCTCGTCGAGCTCGTCGAGCTCGACGCCGGTGACGGCCACGGTCTGCTCGTCGGCGAGCCCGAGATCACGGCCGATCGCCAGCGCCGTCAGCGGGTGATCGCCGGTGATCATCACCGGCCTGATCCCCGCCGACCGGCAGGTTGCGATCGCGTCGCGGACCTCGGGTCGGGCAGGGTCGATCATCCCCTGCAGCCCGAGGAGCGTCATCTCCGCCTCCGCCCCCTCGCCCTCGGGGACCTCTTCCTCCGGAGCCCAACCGCGCATCGCGACGGCGAGGACGCGGACCCCCTCCGCCGCCAGGCTCTCGCCGGCGGCGAGGGCGCGACGGCCGAGGCCGTCGCCGAGCGGCAGGATCTCGCGGCCGACGAGAGCCGAGCTGCAGCGGGGGATCAGGGCATCGAGCGCTCCCTTGGTGAACGAGATGCAGGCTCCGGGCGCCTCGACGCGCTCGACCTCGAAGGCGTCGCGGAGCTCGGCGGACAGCTCGTCGGGGCTCGAGGGCAGCCGGTGGATGGTCGTCATCCGCCTCCGCTCCGAGTCGAAGGGAACCTCGCCGATCCGCGGCACGTGGCTCTCGAGCTCCTCCTTGTCGAGCCCGAACGAGCGACCGACGGCGACGAGCGCAGCCTCGGTCGGGTCCCCCGACAGCGTCCCGTCCGCGGCCACGGAGGCGTCGTTGCAGAGGGCGCCGCCGGCCAGCAGCAGCCGCAGCGCCGCCGCCTCGCGCAGCGCGCCGATGCCGATCGCGGCCTCGGGCTCGTCGGTGAGGTCG
>CAZTGN010000083.1:5661-9847 GCA_964613275.1 uncultured Conexibacter sp.
GGTCGCGACGGTCGCCGGCCATGTCGAGGACGACGACCGTCATCCGGTTCTGGGTCAGGGTGCCGGTCTTGTCGGAGCAGATCGTCGTGACCGAGCCGAGCGTCTCGACCGCGAAGAGGTGCCGGATCAGGGCCCGCCGCTTCAGCATCCGCTGGGCGCCGAGCGTCAGCGTGATCGTCACGACCGCCGGGAGGCTCTCGGGGATCGCCGCGACGGCGAGGCTGACGGCGCTGAGCAGCAGCTCGTCGAGCGGCTCGCGGCGGACAGCCTCGATCGCGACGACGATCAGGACGATCACGGCGGCGGCGAGGCCGAGGCGGCGAACGAGGACGTCGAGCCGGAGCTGCAGCGGGGTCTTCTCGGCGCCGGCACCGTGGAGCAGCTTGGCCACCCGGCCGATCTCGGCGTCCATCCCGGTCGCCGTGACCAGGAGCCGGCCACGCCCGGCCGCCACGCTCGTGCCCGAGTAGGCCATCGAGCTCCGCGCGGCGAGCTCGCTCGCGGCGGCGACCGGCCGCGGATGCTTGCCGGTGGGCAGAGACTCCCCGGTCAGCGCCGACTCCTCGACGCGGAGGGCGTGAGCCTCGACGATCCGGCCGTCGGCCGGGACTCTCGTGCCGGCCTCGAGCTCGACGAGATCCCCGGGGACGAGCTCCCCGGCCGGGACCTCGCGCCGTCGACCGGAGCGGACGGCGGTCGCGGTCGGCATCGCCATCGCCTGCAGCGACGCGATCGCCCGCTCGGCGCGGTACTCCTGACGGAACCCGATCCAGGCGTTGAGGGCGACGACGACGAGGATCACCACGGCCTCCGTCGTGTCGCCGAGCGCCGCCGACAGGATTCCGGCGCCGACCAGCATCAGGATCATCGGCGAGGTCAGCTGCCCGACCAGGATCGCGAGCGGTTGCGGCCCCGCGCCGCTCTCGAGCTCGTTCGCCCCGTGGCGGACGAGCAGGTCCCCCGCCCGGTCCCCATCCAGTCCCGCCGCCAGGTCGCTGCCGAGTCGCCGCGCGACGTCCTCAGCGGGCGATGCGTGATCGGGCACGGCCTCCGACGCCTCCACCGGGGCAGGATACGGCCGGTCCCCGATGGGGCCGGTCGCTGCGATGCCCCGAGGGGGCGGCCCCGAGAGCCGGGCCCGGGGAGGATCGGACCTCGGACGTCGCCGCCGGGCGGAGCCGCGATCGGGGACGGAGACCGCCGTCGGGTCGGACGTCGTCCTGCATGCCGTCTAGCTAGGTAGTTCCCGCAAATATGCAGGCCATTCGCGCCGGCCGCCGCTACCTTGGCTGGAATGCCGAGATTCCAGGTGCTGTTGACGGGAGATGGCCTCGACTTGGCGCGCGCGAAGCTGAACGAGGCGAACATCCCGACGATGGGTCCGACGTTCGCCCCCATCTCCGATCCCGACGGCGACCGGATCGGGCACGAGATGCTGGCCGTCCTCGACGCCGCCACCCCCGAGGACGCGGAGGATCGCATCCGCACCACCCTGCCCCTGGGCATCTACCGCATCGGCTCGACGACCCCCTGGGAGGCCCCCGGCCTCGCCCTCCACCCCCCGTACGGCTAGGTCGCCGTGAGGTGAGCAACGGGACTCGAACCCGAGGTCGCCCGGAATAGCCACGGCTGAGGGGTGCGGCGCTCTGCACCCTGATTCGCGCCCACTGGATAGGATTGGCGCGTCTCGACCAAGATGGGGTTCGGCAGATGAGGGGTTTCAAGGTTGCGCTTGCCGTCGTTGCCTGCATCGGCCTTGGAGGTACCGCCGTCGGCGCGGAGGTCGATCGCGGCGGCAAATTGCCGAAGCTGACCCAGCCGGACGCCGAGCGGTATGCCAAGCAGTCTGTCCAGTCGAAGTTCGAGTACTTCAGCTACTACAACGGCAAGGTCATCCGCTGCAACAAGCGCGTCAGCCGCGTGCGACTCCGCTGCAAGGTCAAGTGGTGGGTCGGCGACTCGTCTGCCAAGGGCAAGGTCACCGTCTGGTATCGCTGGAAGCGCGGGGACGTGTGGTGGTTCACCAGAGGCAGGGTCAAGCTACTCGACGAGTACTGCTTCTATGCCTTGGACAAGCCCAAGAGCCAATGCACCGACATCAAGACATGGGGTGGCTAGCCGATGATGCACTGGACCTGACCCGTTCCGGTGGACTCAGCTGAAACCCCGACGCCTGGCGGAAGCGGCTGACTCGCTCGGGCGCTCGATGTTCTCAGGTCGCCCTCAAGCGCCGTACTCCTCGTCGGTGACGCGCTCGCCCCATGCCACCGGGCTGCCGTCCTCACCGCTCTCCTGGATCGCCGTGTGAACCATGAAGCGGTCGGGCGCGGCGCCGTGCCAGTGGTTCTCGCCAGGCTCGAAGTAGACGCTGTCGCCGGGGCGAATCTCCTCGACCGGGTCGCCCTCGCGCTGGCAGCGGCCGACGCCCTCGAGGACGAAGATCGTCTGCCCGAGCGGATGCGTGTGCCAGGCGGTGCGGGCGCCGGGCGTGAAGTGGACGTTCGCCGCCTGCACGCGCGAGGGCGCGGGATTCGCGGCGATCGTGTCGATGTAGACGTCACCGGTGAACCGGTCGGCCGGCCCCTTGGCGGTTTCGATTGAGCTACGAGTGATCTTCATCTTCTTCTCCTACATCTCGAGATCGACGGTTGACCGGGCGCTCCCCGACCCGCAGGGGTGACCTGATCGCGTGGTGATCGTTCAGCGCCGCAAGGCCTCGAGCGTGCACACCGGGTCGGTTGCGAAGTCGATCGCGCCGGGTTGGAACTGCGAGCATGAGAGGTGAGCGACGGGACTCGAACCCGCGACCGCCTGGACCACAACCAGGAGCTCTACCAGCTGAGCTACGCCCACCGCGCTGGCTTCAATCTAGCTCAGCCTGCGATCGCGATCACGACCGCGAAGTAGGCGAGGATCGAGAGCAGGTCCTGGATCACGGTCGCCAGGGGACCGGAGCCGAAGGCCGGGTCGATCGAGAAGCGGACGAACAGGGCCGGCAGGAGCATCGCGACGCCGGTGGCGATCGTGCAGCTCGCGACCAGAGCGAGGCCGACGGCGAGCGCGACCTCGGTGTCGCCCCAGCCGACCGCCGCGAAGGCGAAGAAGGCCACCCCGATCGCGACGCCGATGACGACGCCGGTGAGGAGCTCGCGGACGGCGATCGCGCGGATGCTGACGCCGACCGCCAGGGCCCGGATCAGCAGCGTCTCCGTCTGGGTGCCGACCGCGCCGGCCATGTAGACGATCGCCGGCACGAACAGGGCGATGAGCACGTTGGCCTCGAGGCGCTCGTCGAATGCCCCCATCAGCACCGCCGAGGCCATCGCCCCCAGCAGCCCGAGCAGCAGCCAGGGCAGCCGGTGCCAGAGTCGCCGCGCGACCGGCTCCTGGGCGGCGCCCCGTGCCTGCCGGGGACCCGGGAGGCTGCCGCCGAGACGGGCGAGGTCGCGGTCGTGCTCGGCGAGCAGCACCGGCAGCATCTGCTCGGGGAGGATCAACCCGCCGAAGCGGCCGTCGGCGGCGGTGACGACGAGGCAGCCGGCCCCCGACTCGACGAGCGCGTGGGCGGCGATCTCCTCGTCGGTCGCGAAGGTGACCGTGGGCAGCTCACGACGCATCACCTCGGCGAGTCGGCGATCGGCGGGTGCGACGAGCAGGTCCTCGAGGGCGACGAGGCCGACCGCCGCCCCGGTGGCGTCGAGGACGACGAGCTCGCGCACCGACTCGAAGCTCCTGCCCGCGAGGGCATCGCGCGCCTCCGCCGCGGTCTGATCCGAGGTCGCGGTCGGCACGCCCAGCGTCGCGTGACGGATCGCCGCCCCCAGCGGGATCCCGGCGGGCTCGGTCACCTCCCCCCTCCGCTCGCTCCTGGGCAGCGGTCCACCCGGCCACCGTAGCCGAGAGGGGTGACGCCCCAGAAGCGGCAGACGCCGGCGAGGAGCGGCCGCGACGGCGAGGACGAGATCGCCCGGCGCGGCGGGTGCGTGGCGTCCCGCGTCAGCCCGCCCCGGCGGGCTGCGTGGCCCCCGCCCCGGCGGCGACCGCCTCGATCTCCTCGACGGCGAGGTCGCGCTCGCGATCGGCGGCGATCGCCGCCGCGATCCGCGCCGCGGCCGCGCGGAAGCCCGGGTCGGCGAGGATCGATCCGAGCGCGGCCGCGATCGCCCGGGCGCTCGCGCCGGGTCGC
>CAZTGN010000084.1:0-9842 GCA_964613275.1 uncultured Conexibacter sp.
CTAGACCGCGACCTCCAATCCGTGCTCGCGGGCGGCGCCGCTCGTCACCGGGCCTATCGAGACGATCCGCGCGCCGGCGGGGAACGACTCGCCGACCGATTCGGCGAAGTTCCGCACGGTCGAGGAGGAGGTGAAGGTGACGTAGTCGGCGTCGGCGATCGCCGCGACCGCCTCGGCCGGGGCGGGCTCGCGGACGGTCTCGTACAGCGGCACGACGTCGACCAGGGCGCCGCGCTCGGCGAGCGCCTCGACAAGCACGTCGCGAGCGTCGGCGGCGCGCGCGATCAGGACCGGTCGCCCCTCGACCTCGACCTCGCGCAGCGACTCGACGAGCGACTCGGCGATCGAGCGCGGCGGGACGATGTCGGCGACCAGGCCGCGATCGCGGAGCGCACGCGCGGTCCCGGGGCCGATCGCCGCGATCGTCGCGTTGGCGAGCGCGCGGGCGTCGAGCCCGCGCTCGACCATCGCGTCGAGCAGCAGCCCGGCGCCGTTCGGGCTCGTCAGGCAGACGAGCGCGTAGGAATGGAGGTCGTCGACCATCGTCGCGACCGCCGCCGTGTCGATCCGCGGCTCGATCCGGATCGCGGGCAGCTCGACGACGTCGGCGCCGAGGACACGAAGCCGGGCGGCAAGCGCGCTCGCCTGCGCCCGCGCCCGGGTGACGACGACCTTGCAGCCGTGCAGGGGGCGGCGTTCGAGCCAGCCGATCCGCTCCCGGCGCGCGGCCACGGAGCCGAAGAGGAGGATCGCCGGCGCCCCGAGCCCCGCCTCGGCGACCGCGCCGGGGAGAGTGGCCGTGGTGGCGACGACGGTGCGCTGCGCGAGCCGGGCGCCGCGCTCGACCGCCGCCGCCGGCTCGGCCGGATCGCGGCCGGCCGCGACCAGCCGCTCGGCGATCCGCGCGAGGTTCCTCACCCCCATGTAGAGGACGAGCGTCCCGGGGAACGCCGCCAGCGCCGGCCAGTCGAGCGCCGACTCCTCCTTGCCGGGATCCTCGTGTCCGGTGACGAACGCGACCGCGGACGCATCGTCGCGATGGGTGACCGGGATGCCGGCGTAGGCGGGCGCCGCGACCCCGGCGGTGACGCCGGGCACGACCTCGAAGGGGACACCCGCATCGCGCAGCGCCTCGGCCTCCTCCCCGCCGCGGCCGAACAGGAACGGGTCGCCGCCCTTGAGCCGGACCACGGAGCGTCCCGAGCGGGCGATCTCGACCAGCCGTGCCTCGATCTCCTCCTGCTCCAGCGCCACCGCGCCGGGCGCCTTGCCGGCATAGATCAGCTCGGCGTCGGCGCTGGCACCGGCGAGGGCACCGGGCGGGATCAGGCGGTCGTAGAGGATCGCGTCCGCGTCGGCGATCAGCTCCAGCGCCCGCCGGGTCATCAGGCCGGGGTCGCCGGGTCCGGCGCCGACCAGGTAGACGACCCCGGGGCGCGAATCGCGGCCGTCACCCGCAGCGGCCATCGCGCTCCCAGCCCGCCGCCCGCTCGAGCAGCTCGCCGGCGCCGGCATCGCGCATCCGCCCGACCAGCGCCTCGGCGAGCGCGACCGGTTGGGCGGGGTCGCCGCGCACCTCGTCGTAGACGTGCTCGCTGCCGTCGGGCAGGCCCGCATAGCCGCGGATCAGAAGCTGCCGGTCGTCGTGGCGGGCGCAGACCCCGACCGGGGTGTCGCAGCTCGCCTCGTGGGCGGCGCCCGCCGCGCGCTCGGCGGTGATCTCGACCAGCGCCGCGCCGCCGGCCAGCGCCGCCGCGGCCGCGGCGGCGGCGGCGTCGTCGGCGCGCCCCTCGAGCGCGAGCGACCCCTGTCCGGGAGCGGGCGTCAGCGTCCGCAGCCCGAACCGGAAGCCGGCCTCGGCGCCACGGCCGAGCCGGCGCAGGCCGGCCACGGCGAGGACGAGGCCGTCGACCTCGCCGGCGGCGAGCTTGCCGAGCCTCGTATCGACGTTGCCGCGCACCTCGATCACGTCGAGGTCGCCGCGCAGCGCGAGCAGCTGCGAGCGGCGCCTGATGCTGGCGGTGCCGACCCGAGCGCCGTCCGGAAGCTCCTCCGCCCCCGCATCGGGGCCGACCCAGACGTCGGCCGGATCCTCGCGGGCGGGGACCCCGAGCAGCGCGAGGCCGTCCGGCAGCTCGGCGGGGAGGTCCTTGGCGCTGTGGACGGCGAGGTCGATCTCGCCCGCGAGCAGAGCCGTCTCGATCGCACCGACGAAGCGGGACTTGTCCGCGATCTCGGGAGCCGCCGGCCCTCCCTCGTCGCCGGCGGTGTGGATGACGACGGTCTCGGCGTCGCCGATCGCGGCGGCCACGGTCCCCGCCTGCGCCAGCGCCAGGGTGCTGCCCCGGGTGCCGATCCGAACGCCGCTCAGGGCTTCCGGTCCCCGGCCCGGTCGGCGCCGCGCCGCAGCGGCCGCACCTCGGCGCCGGCTCCCTCCGGCTCGGTGCCGGCGTCGAGCCCGAAGAGCTCACGCAGCGCAGCCACCTGCTGGTATGCGTCCGCGTCCTCGGCGGCGCGCTTCAGGCGCAGCGTCGGCTCGTGCAGGAGCCGGCTCGCGATCGCCCGCGCCATCGCCTCGATCCGGCGCCGGTCCTCATCGCCCAGCCCCTCGAAGCGACCGGCGTTCTCGGCGAGGACACGGGTGACGACCTCGTCCGCCCGCACCCGCAGCGACGCGACCGTCGGCAGCACCTCGAGCGAGCCGAGCCAGCGCTCGAACCGGGCCAGCTCGGCGGCGACGATCAGCTCGGCGCCTCGCGCCTCGACCTCGCGGCCCCCCGCGTTGCGCTCGGCGATCGTCTGGACGTCGTCGACGTCGCGGACCACGACGCCGGCGACGTCGCGGCAGGACGGATCGATGTCCCGGGGGACGGCGAGGTCGATGAGCAGCAGCGGACGGTGCCCGCGGGCGCCCGCGACGAGCTCGAGCTCCTCGCGCTCGACCAGGTGGTGTGGGGAGTTGGTCGAGGAGATGACGATGTCGGCCACCTCGAGCTGCGCCGGCAGGTCCTCGAGGCGGACGGCGCTGCCGCCGAAGCGCTCGGCGAGACCGAGCGCCCGGTCGTGGCGGCGGTTGGCGACGAACACGGTCTCGACCCCGCGCACGGTCAGCGCCCGCGCGGTCAGCTCGGCCGTCTCGCCGGCGCCGATCAGGAGCACGTGGCGGCCGGTGAGCTCCCCCAGCGTGCGGGTCGCGAGCTCGACGGCGGCCGAGGGGACGCTGATCCCGCCCTCGCCGATCCGGGTCTCGTCGCGAACCCGCTTGCCGGCCGCGAGGGCACCGCGGAAGAGCCGGTTGAGGATCGCGCCGGTCACGCCCTCGACCAGCGCGAGCTCGTAGGCGCGCTTGACCTGACCCTGGATCTCGGCCTCGCCGACGATCATCGAGTCGAGCCCGGCGGCGACCCGGAAGAGGTGGCGGCCGGCCTCGTTTCCACGGTGCGAGTAGAGGCTCTCGATCAGCTCCGTGGGGCGGATCCCGGCTTGCCGGGAGAGCGCGCCGAGGGCGAGGTTCTCGGCCTCGACGGGGTCGGTGACCACGAGGTAGAGCTCGGTCCGGTTGCAGGTCGAGATCGCCGCCGCCTCGCTCACCTGCTCGTGGGTCCGAAGCTCGCCGAGGACCCCGACCGCGCGGCGCTCGCTCAACGCCAGCCGCTCGCGGAGCTCGATCGGGGCGGTCTTGTGCGAGATCCCGAGCGCGAGCAGATCGCTCATCGCGAAACCCCCCGGGCCTCGACCGCGGCATCGGGCTCGGAGGAGGTCTGCCCCCCGCCCCCCGCCGCGCCCTGCTCGGCATCGGCCAGCTCCGCGAGCTCCTCGATCTCCCGCGAGATCCGGCCGAGCTTGGCGGCCATGATCCCGATGTAGACGACGAGCAGGATCACGAAGACGACGTACGCGGCGGCGACGTAGCGGCCCGCCTCGTCCAGGGGCAGCGCAGGCATCAGCGCCCCGCCCCCGCCTCGCGCGGGGCGATCCGCCCGGCGACGCCGGTGCCCGCCTGGCGCCGGGTCCGGTCGTCGAGCAGCGAGCGCCGCAGCCGCGAGAGCTGCGCCGAGGTCCGCTTCGCCGTCAGCTCGAAGCTCACCAGCGTCGCCCACAGCAGCGCGATCCCGGCGAGGCAGACGAGGAAGGCGACCCACATGTCGGCCGGCAGGCCGCCCTCGACGGTGCCGAACGTCCGCGGGTGGACCAGCGACTCCGCCGCCCGCACCGCCATGAAGTTGAGCGGCACGAAGGCGCCGGCGGTGATCGCGAACACCGACGCGTAGCGGGCCTGGCGCTCGCGATCCTCGACCGCGTAGCGGAGCGGGTAGTAGGTGCAGTAGAGGAGGAAGACGATCAGGAAGCTGACGAGGGTCGGTTCCTCCCAGACCCACCAGCGACCCCACGACGCCTTCGCCCAGATCATCCCGGTGACGAGCACGGCGACGCCGAAGATGACCGAGGCGTGGATCGAGACGTAGGAGCGCGCGTCGTGGACCGGATCGCCGCTGCGCAGGTGGCGGATCGCGTGGATGCCACCGACGATGAAGCCGCCGAGGGCGACGATCGCAAGCGGTACGTGCAGGTAGAAGATCTTCTGGATGAACCCCTGGTCGGCCTCGTTCGGCGCCCAGAAGAAGACGAGCGCGAAGCCGGCGCCGATCAGCAGGGCGGTGAGCAGGGCGAGTGTCCTCAGGGTGGAAGGTTTCATCGGTTCCGACCGCGGCGCGCGCCGGATGTCAATCCTCGAGCAGGAAGTCGAAGGCTGCCCAGCCGACCAGCAGGAAGATCAGATCGTACAAGCCGAGCAGCCCGAGCCAGGTTCCGTACATCTCGTACGAGGGCCCGCCTGCGGCGAGCAGATGGCGGCCGGCGGCGGCGGCGGCGATCAGGGCCGGGACCAAGAGCGGCAGCAGGACGAGCGGCCCGATCAGGTCGCGGGCCCGCGAGTGGGTCGCCATCGGCGCGATCAGCGCGCCGGTGACGGCGAGGGCGACGTCGAGCAGCAGCACGACCGGCAGCAGCGGGACCAGGCCGGCGGCCCCCTCGAGGAAGAAGAGCCAGAAGACCGGCAGCGCGAACAGCTCGAGGATCGCCAGGTAGACGAGCAGCGCCGCCGCCTTGGCGAGGAACAGCGCCGTCCCGTCGGCGGGTGCCAGTCGCAGCGCCTCGAACCCTCCCTGCTCGCGCTCGGCGACGAAGATCCGGTTGATCGCGAGCAGCGCCGCGAACAGGATCGTCACCAGCAGCACCCCCGCCGCGAGGCCGCCGTCGAGCCTGGTGCGGTCGAGGCCGAAGCGGAAGATGACGAAGACGGTCGTGGTGAACAGGAGCATCGCCGGGACCGACTGCAGGGTCCGCAGCTCCACCCGCAGGTCCTTGGCGAGGAACGCCGCGGCGACCGCCGCCGTGCTCGGGGCCGGACGGCTCACGCCACCGCCCCCGCCCGCTCCGAGTAGATCGCGCGCGCCCGGCCGGGATCGACCTCGGCGGCGGCGCTCTCGAAGGCGACCGTGCCGTCCCGCTCGAGGCCGAGCACCCGATCGGCGTCGGCGAGGGCCGCCTCGACGTCGTGGCTGACGACGATCCGCGTCCGCCCCGACGCCGGGCCGAGCAGCGGCGTGACCGCGGCCGCCGCTGCCGGGTCGAGGTTGGCGAGCGGCTCGTCGAGGACGAGCAGGTCGGGCTCGTGAAGCAGCGTCCGGCAGACGGCCAGCCGCCGCACCATCCCGGCCGACATCTCGTCCACCCGGGTGCGGGCGCGGGCGCTCATCCCGACCCGCTCCAGGAGCTCGTCCGCCCGCGCGCCGCCCCCGTCCGGCAGGCCGAAGAGCCGCCCGTGGAAGGCGAGGTTCTCGCGCGCATCGAGATCGCGGTAGAGCAGCGGCTGGTGGCCGAGGAAGCCGATCCGCCCGCGGAGCCTCCACGCCTGGCCGGGCAGCGCCGCCCCCATCACCTCGATCGACCCCTCGGTCGGTCGCAGGAGCGTCGCGACGATCCGCAGCAGCGTCGACTTCCCGGCGCCGTTGGGACCGAGCACCGCGAGCGTCCCGCCGGCCGGGAGCTCGAGGTCGAGGTCGCGCAGGACCCAGCGCTCGCCGTAGGCGAGGCTGAGGCCGGCGGCCCGCAGCGCGGGCGCGGCGGGCTCGGTGGCCGGCTCGGGCACGGCGGGAAGGCTAAAGGCGTCGCTTCGAGCGGGCGGCGGAGGCCCGCCGCCGCGGCCCTCGGTGGGCGGGAACGCCCCGGGGTGCCGGGGTGGACACGCCCGCTGGCGGCGGGCGGCGGAAACCGGACGAGCCGGCGCCCGGCCGACGGCGGGCGGCAGGGAATCGGATGAGCCGGCGCCCTCCGGCCGGCGTCGGCGCCGGTAGGTTCCCCCGGCATGGAATTCCGCTTCTGCCCGCGCTGCGCGACCGAGCTCGAGCTCCGCCCCTCGCCCGGCCCCGATCCCGCCCGGCCCTCCTGCCCCGCCTGCGGCTTCGTCCACTACGGCAACCCGGCGCCGACGGTGCAGGCCTGGATCGGAGGCGACGGCGACACCTTCCTCGCGCTCCGCCGCGGCCAGGACCCGTTCCGGGGCGAGTGGAACATGCCCGGCGGCTTCGTCGAGGCGGGCGAGTCCGGACCGGAGGCGATCGCCCGCGAGGTCCGCGAGGAGACCGGACTCGAGATCGGGGTCGGCGCGGTGATCGGGATCTACGCCTCGGACTACGGCGACGGGCCCGATGCCCTGCCGATCTTCGACGTCGCCTACCGCTGCGCGATCGCCGGCGGCGCGCTCGAGGTCTCCGACGAGTCGGAGGAGGCGGGCTGGTTCCCGCTCGGCGGGTTCCCGCGGCCCGCCTTCGCCGGCGAGCGGCGGGCGCTCGCGGCGTTGCGGGCGTCCGTCTGATCGGATGACGTTCCGCTACCTGCGGCCGCGCAGGGTCCGCGCGCCGGTCCGCAGCAGCGAGCCGCCGCCTTCGCGCAGCACCTTGATCCGCGGGCCGGCGCCGCCGTAGAGGAGTCCCGTGGCGGCGCGCACGGCTCGCCCGAGCGTCTCGTCGTAGGGATACCACCAGAAGTCGCGGGCGCGGGCCGAGCTCCAGCTCACCGTCTTGACCTCGCAGCACTCGTAGAAGCCGAAGCGGGAGTGGGAGCGGCCGAGCCCCGAGTCCCCGGTCCCGCCCCAGGCGGCCTGGATCGCGGCGTGGGTGTAGGCGTGGTCGTTGATCCAGACCATGCCCGACCCGAGCCGCCGCGCCATCCGCTCGCCCTTGTGGCGGTCGCGGGTCCAGATCGAGGCCCCGAGGCCGAACCGCGAGTCGTTGGCGAGAGCGAGCGCCTCCTCCTCGTCCGCAACGACGACGACGGGCAGGACCGGGCCGAAGATCTCCTCCCGCATGATCCGCATCTCGTGGGTCACGCCGCTCAGCACGGTCGGCGCGATCCAGTGTCCCGGCGAGCCGCGGCGGTCGACCGGCCCGCCGCAGAGGCGCTCGGCGCCGGCGGCGAGCGCGTCGTCGACGAGCTCGTTGACGACCCCGGCCTGCGCGTCGGAGATCATCGGTCCGACCTCGGTGTCCCAGCCCTGCGGGTCGCCGACGACGAGGCGCTCGGCGGCGGCGTGGATGGCGGCGAGGAAGGGCTCGGCGACGTCGGCGACGACATAGACGCGCTCGATCCCCGAGCAGGTCTGCCCGGCGTTCGCGAAGCCCGCCCAGGCGATCCCGGCGACGGCGTCGTCGAGCTCGGCGTCGGCGCAGACGACCGCCGGATCCTTGCCGCCGAGCTCGAGCACCGCCCCCTTCATCCGCTCCGCGCAGGCGGCCCCGACCGCGTACCCGGTCGCGACCGAGCCGGTGAAGAAGACCTTGCGGACGCTCGACTCCACAACTGCCCGGCCGACCTCACCGTCGCCCTGCAGGACCCGGACGAGGCCCTCGGGCACCCCGGCCTTCTCGAAGGCGACGCGGATCCGCTCACCGAGCAGCGGCGTCAGCTCCGACGGCTTGAGGACGACGCCGTTGCCGGCCATCAGCGCGATCGCGGCCTCACCGAACGGGATCGACCACGGATAGTTCCAGGGCGCGATGACCGCGACGACGCCGAGCGGCTCGAGGCGGTGGTCGACACGCTTGCCGGTGAACAGGCCGCCGCCCATCTTCACCGGCTGGTCGGCGAGGATGTCGGGACCTTCGGCCGCCACCCAGCGCAGCCCGTCGACCGTCGGCACGACCTCCATCGTGTACGCCTCGGTGATCGGCTTCCCCTGCTCGGAGCTGAGCAGCCGGGCCACCTCCTCGACGTCACCGGCGAGGATCTCGGCCGCGCGCTCGAGGTAGCGGCCGCGGTCGGCGGGCGCGAGCTCGGCCCAGAACGGCTGGACCTCGGCGACCTCGGCGACCGCGGCCTGCACCGCTCCCGGCTCGATCGTCTCGACGGAGCCGATCGGCTCGCCGGTCGCCGGGTTGAGCGATTCGAGGCTCCCCATCGGCCCCGAGCCTAGCTAGCGACGCCCACGCACCCGCCTGAAGCGCACCTTCGCCGGCGAGCGGTCGCGGTTGCCGTCGCTGTCGATCGCGGCGACCCGGAACAGGTGCCTGCCGACCGGAAACCCCCGCTGGTACGGCGACGTGCACGGCCGGAACGGCCGGCCGTCGCGCTTGCACTCGAAGCTCGCCCCGGGCTCGGTTGCCCGAAACGCGATCTTCGGGCGGCGCCTGCTCGTCCGCTCCGGCGGCCGCTTGGTGACCACCGTCTCGGGCGGATAGGGATCGCATTCCCGCTCGGTCGGGGCTGTCGCGTTGTTGCGCGGGCTCGGGGCTGCGAGGTGGAAGTCGGCCGCGGAGTCGTCGCTGTCGTCTGCGTCCTCGAGCAGCGTCGGACAGCCGCGGGCGATCGAGCGCTGCAGCGTGCTCGCGCCGGAACCTCCGGGAAGGGCCGGCGCCGGGGTCCCGGTCGGCAACGGGGAGGGGACCGGGAACCCGCCGAACGACACGCAGTCGAACGGCGGCAGGATCAGCGTGTCGAGGTAGCAGACGGCGCCGTCGCCGCCCCCCACGAGCAAGGCGGGCGCGAAGTCGGGCGTGACCGGCCAGGCGACCGGCTCATCGCGGCCGACGAGGATCGTCCGCTGATCCCCGTCCTGGAGAACGTCGGCGGGAAACCGGAACGTCGTCCGCACGGCGCCGAGGCCGTCGTAGGTGCGGATGTAGTGGCCGGCGACCAGGTTCTCGTCGGCCGCGAACATCTGCAGCTCGACGAAGTCCGCGGGGTTCCCGTTGCCGACCTCGGTGATCTTGATCAGGTGGAACGAGGCGGGGGCGGAGGCCGGCAGGAGCGCGAGCAGCCCGACCGCCGCCACGAACAGCAACCTTCCCCGCATCGCACGAAGATAGCGACGAGCGTCACCCGCCGCGCCGCTTCCGCAGCCGGCTCAGGCGCTCGCCGAGCTCGGCCTCGAACCCCCTGTCGGTCGGCTCGTAGAAGCGGGCGTCGCCGAGCTCCTCCGGCAGCGTCCGCTGGTCGCTGACGGCGCCCGGCTCGTCGTGGGGGTAGCGGTAGCCGACGCCGCGGCCGAGCTCGGCGGCGCCCGGATAGTGGCCGTCGCGGATCGCGGCCGGCGGCTCGGCGAGCCCGTGGCTGCGGATCTCGCGCTCGGCGGCGAGCAGCGCCGCGTACGAGGCGTTCGACTTCGGCGCCAGCGCCAGGTAGACGGCCGCCTGGGCGAGGTTGAGGCGGCACTCGGGCAGGCCGACGCGATCGACCGCGGCCGCCGCGGCGGTCGCCGCGGCGAGCGCCTGCGGCGCCGCGTTGCCGATGTCCTCGGAGGCGAAGATCACCATCCGCCGGGCGATGAACCGCGGGTCCTCGCC
>CAZTGN010000085.1:0-9666 GCA_964613275.1 uncultured Conexibacter sp.
TGAGCCGCGGCAGGCCTGCTCCGGCGGGGGGCGGTCCGCGGTTCGCCCGCGCTGCTCGCGGCTCGCGTCCCGGCGCCCTTGCACACCGGCGGTCCCGTGCTAGCATGCCCGTTCGGCCCCAGGGCCGTCCGATGCCGCCTGCCATCCGATTCCTGGGATGACGCGGGCCACCTCGAGTCAGATAGAAAGCCGGAAGCGATGAAGGTCCGAGCCTCCGTAAAACCGATGTGCGAGCGTTGCCAGGTGATCCGGCGGCGCGGCCGCGTGCTCGTGATCTGCTCGAACCCCCGCCACAAGCAGAGGCAGGGCTAGATGGCGCGGATCGCAGGCGTGAACCTGCCGCTCAACAAGCGGGTCGAGGTCGGCCTCACCTACGTGCACGGGATCGGCGCCTCGACGTCGCGGAAGATCCTCGCCGAGACCGGGGTCGACGCCGACACGCGGGTCGGCGACCTGACCGAGGACGAGGTGATCAAGCTGCGCGACGCCGTCGAGACCCACCCGGTCGAGGGCGACCTGCGCCGCGAGCGCTCCCAGAACGTCAAGCGGCTGATGGAGATCGGCTCCTACCGCGGCCTCCGCCACCGGCGCGGCCTCCCCGTCAACGGCCAGCGCACGAAGACGAACGCGCGCGGCCGCAAGGGGCCGAAGAAGATGAGCGTGACCGGCAAGAAGAAGGCGCCGGCGCCGAAGTGAGGACCCCCTAGATGCCGCAGCCGAAGCGAGCAGGAGGCCGCTCGAAGCGGCGCGTGCGCAAGAACGTCCCGTTCGGGCAGGCTCACATCAAGACGAGCTTCAACAACACGATCGTCACCCTGACCGATCCCGAGGGCAACGTGATCGCCTGGGAGTCGGCGGGCAGCGCCGGCTTCAAGGGCTCCCGCAAGTCGACGCCGTTCGCCGCCCAGGTCACCGCCGACAACGCGGCCCGCAAGGGCATGGAGCACGGCCTTGAGCGGGTCGAGGTCCACGCCAAGGGCGCCGGCTCGGGCCGCGAGACGGCGATCCGGGCGCTGCAGGCCGCCGGCCTGCAGGTCACCTCGGTCCGCGACGTCACCCCGCAGGCCCACAACGGCTGCCGCCCGAAGAAGCGGCGGAGGGTCTAGGAGCCGATGGCACGCGATACCGGACCGCAGTGCAAGCAGTGCCGCCGCGAGGGCCAGAAGCTGTTCCTGAAGGGCGAGCGCTGCCTGACCGACAAGTGCGGCGTCGAGCGCCGCTCCTATCCGCCGGGCGAGCACGGCCGCGGCCGGCTGCGTGCCTCCGAGTACCGCCAGCAGCTCCGCGAGAAGCAGAAGGCCCGCCGCTACTACCAGGTGCTCGAGAAGCAGTTCCGCTCCTACTACGACAAGGCCTCGCGCCAGGACGGCGTCACCGGCGAGAACCTGCTGCGGCTGCTCGAGCGCCGCTTCGACAACGTCCTCGTCCGCCTCGGCTTCGCGGCGTCGCGCCGCCAGGCGCGGCAGCTGATCCGCCACGGCCACTGGCAGATCAACGGCCGCCGCGTCGACATCCCCAGCTACCAGCTCAAGCCCGACGACGTCATCTCGATCAGGTCCGGCTCCGACGCCGAGACGACCGTCCGCGTGGCGACCGAGCTCATCTCCACCGTGCCCCCGTGGCTGCAGGCCGATCACGACTCGCTCACCGCCAAGGTGCTGCGTCTCCCCGAGCGGGACGAGATCGACGCGCCGATCTCCGAGCAGCTCATCGTCGAGCTGTACTCGAAGTAGGGGCTCCCAAGACCAAGCGACGGAAGGAAGCGCCAATGACCACCCTGCCCGATTTCCAGACCCCGACGATCGCCGCCGAGGAGGTGGAGGACAACAGGGGCTCGTTCACGATCGAGCCCCTCGACAAGGGCTTCGGCTACACCTACGGCAACAGCCTCCGCCGCGTCCTGCTCTCCTCGCTGAAGGGAGCCGCGATCACGAGCGTCCGGATCGAGGGCGTCGCCCACGAGTTCTCGGCGATCACCGGGGTGAAGGAGGACGTCACCGACATCATCCTCAACCTCAAGGACATCGTCGTCCGCATGCACACCGACGCCGACGTCGTCGAGGTGCCGCTGGTCGCGACCGGCCCCGGCGAGGTCACCGCCGCCGATCTCGAGCTGCCGGCCGGCGTCGAGATCCTCAACCCGCAGGCGCCGATCGCCACCCTCGAGAAGAAGACCAAGCTCGAGATGTACCTGACGGTCGGCCGGGGCCGCGGCTACTCGCCCGCCGAGGACAACAAGACCGAGGACCAGCCGATCGGCGTGATCCCGATCGACTCGATCTTCTCGCCGATCAGGCGCGCGTCCTACCGGGTCGACTCCGCTCGCGTCGGTCAGCGGACCGACTTCGACAAGCTCTCGCTGCAGCTCGAGACCGACGGGTCGATCGACCCCGGAGCGGCGCTGCGCGAGGCGGCCGAGCTGATGATCGCGAGCCTCGCGATCTTCACCGACGCCGACCGCGTCGACGAGCTCACGCAGCGCAACGGCGCCGAGCCCGAGGTCGCCGAGGAGGCGGCCGCGGGCGGCGGCGACGACCGCCTGATCGAGGAGCTCGAGATCGGCGTCCGCGCCTACAACTGCCTGAAGCGGGCGGGCGTGCAGACGATCGGCGACCTGCAGGTGAAGTCGGAGTCGGAGCTGAAGGCCATCCCGAACTTCGGCGAGCGCTCGATCGAAGAGGTGATCGAGGCGATGCACGGGCTCGGGCTCGAGCTCCGCGCCGACTGAGCGGCACGGCCACGAACGACCGGAGGACGAGGAGCGATGCGCCACAGGCGGAACCGACACAAGCTGAGCCGCGACGCGGCTCATCGCAAGGCGCTGCTCAAGAACCTCTCGCGGCAGCTGATCGAGCACGAGCGAATCAGGACGAGCCAGGCGAAGGCGAAGGCGGTGAAGCCCGAGGTCGAGCGGATGATCACGATCGCCAAGCGCGGCGATCTGCACTCGCGACGGCTGCTGCTCTCCCGTCTCGGCCAGGACAAGTTCACCGTCCACAAGCTGGTCGAGGAGATCGCGCCGCGCTACAGCGAGCGTCCCGGCGGCTACACGCGGATCATCAAGCTCGGACCGCGCCGGTCGGACTCGACCGAGATGGTCTACCTCGAGCTGGTCTGACGAACCGAGAGCGGTCAGCTCGGCGTCATCGTCGGCTCACGGCGCAATCCGCCCGCATCGCCTCCCCTCCCTCGGCCCCGTCAGACGCCCCGGTCAACGCCGGAGGTGATCGGCGCGTGACCGCCTACCGGCTCGACCTCGCCTACGACGGCGCCCGATTCAAGGGCTGGGCGAGCCAGCCGGGGCTGCGGACGGTGCAGGGCGAGCTCGAGGATGCGCTCGAGCGGGTGCTGGGGGAGCGGGTGCGGCTGACCGTCGCCGGGCGTACCGATGCCGGCGTCCACGCGCTCGCCCAGGTGGCATCGATGGAGCTCGGCCGGGAGCCCCCGCCGGCGCTCGCGCGGGCGTTGAACGCGCTCACCGGACCGGACCTGGCGGTGGCTGCCATCACCGCGGCGCCCGGCTTCGACGCCCGCCGCGACGCCCGCTCGCGTCGCTACCGCTACCGGGTCGAGACGGCGGCGCCGGCGGGCCCGTTCGAGCGCGGCCGGGCCCTGCACTGGCCATACCGGCTCGACCGGGAGGCGTTGGACGCCTGCGCGGCGCTGTTGGCGGGCCGCCACGACTTCACCGCGTTCACGCCGACCGAGACCGAGCACGTCCGCTTCGAGCGCGACGTCCTCGACGCCGGCTGGCGCGCGGAGCGGGAGGGGATCCTGGCTTTCGAGATCGAGGCCGACGCCTTCCTCCGCAACATGGTGCGGGCGCTGGTCGGGACGATGCTCGAGGTCGGCGGGGGCCGCCGCGACCCCGCGGCATTCCGGCACCTGCTGGCCGGTGCGCCGCGGGCCCGGGCGGGTCCGACGGCGCCTCCCCACGGCCTCTACCTGATCGCCGTCCGCTACTGATGCACCGGGGACCGGCGACCCGTCGAGACGCCGCGACGCTCGTAGAATCGGTCCGGTGCGCGTCCTGCTGACCAACGACGACGGGATCGGGGCGTCCGGCCTGCAGGCGTTGCGCCGGGCGCTGCTCGAGATCGACGGCGTCGAGCTGCACGTGATCGCGCCCGACTCGAACCGCAGCGCGACGGCGCGCTCGATCACGACGCGCGCGCCGCTGTGGGTCGACGAGGTCCGCTTCGACGACGGCACAGTCGGGTACGCGACCGACGGAACACCGGTCGACTGCGTGCGCTTCGCCGATCTCGGCCTGCTCGGCGAGCGGCCGGAGCTGATCGTCTCCGGCATCAACCACGGCTCCAACCTGGGCGACGACGTCACCTACTCGGGAACGGTCGCGGCCGCGCTCGAGGGCATCGTCCTCGGCATTCCCTCGATCGCGGTCTCCCAGCAGTCGCTCGCGCGCGAGATGGGCTTCCGGCTCGACCGACGCTTCGACTTCTCCGTCTCGGCCCCGCTCGCGGCGGCGCTGGCGGCGATCGTCGCCGACGGGCGGCTTCCCGCCGGGACGCTGCTGAACGTCAACTGCCCCGCCGAGAGCCCGCGCGGGATCGACGTCACCCGGCTCGGCAAGCGGCTCTACAACGACGAGCTCAAGCAGGTCGACGACGACGGCAACGGCCGGCGCCGGTACCAGATCTACGGCTTCGACCCCGACTTCGAGGACGAGGAGGGCACCGATCTGGCGGCGGTCGCCCGCGGCAAGGTCGCGATCACCCCGATCCACTTCGACCTGACCGCCCACCCGAGCCTCGACGCGGTCCGCGAGCTCCATCTCGAGGGGGCACTGGAGCGGATCCTGGAGACCGTCGAAGCGTGAGCGCCGACCGCGACGCGGCCCGTAGCGCCGAGCTGCGGGAGCGGATCGCCGAGCTCGACCACGCCTATTACGTGCTCGACGACCCGCTCGTCGGCGACGACGTCTACGACGGCCTGCTCGACGAGCTGCGGGCGCTCGAGGAGGCCGACCCCGAGCTGGTGAGGCCCGACTCGCCGACCCAGCGCGTCGGCGGGGAGCCGGTCGAGGGCTTCGAGCAGCACGAGCACCTGGAGCCGATGCTGTCGCTCGCCAATGCCCGCAGCGCCGAGGAGCTCGAGGCCTGGGAGGGGCGGATCCGCAACCTGCTGAAGCGGTTCGACATCGATGCCGGCGCGATCGCCTACGTGACCGAGCCGAAGATCGACGGGCTCGCGATCTCGCTCACCTACGAGGAGGGCGTCTTCGTCCGCGGCACGACCCGCGGCGACGGCCGGATCGGCGAGGACGTCACCCACAACCTGCGGACGATCCGCTCGATCCCGCTGCGGATCCCCGACCCGCCCGAGCTGATCGAGGTCCGCGGCGAGATCTACTTCCCGCGCTCGGGCTTCGAGCAGCTCAACGCCCAGCGCGCCGAGGCGGGGCTAGCGACCTTCGCCAACCCCCGCAACGCCGCGGCCGGAACGATCCGCCAGCACGACCCGGCGCTGGCGGCGGCCCGGCCGTTGCAGGTCTGGATCTACGGAGTCGGCTTCCGGCGCGGCGTCGAACACGCCACCCACAGCGCCGAGCTCGACTGGCTGCGTGAGCGCGGCTTCCGGGTCAACGACGGCATCGCGGTCCACGGGAGCGATCGCGAGGTCATCGATCGCTGCCGCTGGTGGGAGCAGGAGCGCGAGCGGCTCGACTACGAGATCGACGGAGCGGTCGTCAAGGTCGACGACCGCGGCCTCTGGCGCGAGCTCGGCGTCGTCGGCCGCGAGCCGCGCTACGCGATCGCCTGGAAGTTCCCGCCGATGACGGCGACGACGACGCTGAGGGAGATCGCCTGGAACGTCGGCCGCACCGGGCACATGGTGCCGTTCGCGATGCTCGAGCCGACCCACGTCAGCGGGGTCACGGTCAGCACCGCGACCCTGCACAACGAGGAGGACCTGGCGCGCAAGGACGTCCGGGTCGGCGACGAGGTGATCGTCACCCGCGCCGGCGACGTGATCCCCCAGGTCGTGGCGCCGCTGATCCAGCGCCGCAAGGGCAGGCGCCTGCGGCGCCCGAAGCCGCCGAAGAAGTGCCCGGCCTGCGGGACGTCGACCGTCAAGCCGGAAGGCGGGGTCTGGACGATCTGCCCGAACCGGACCGGCTGTCCCGGACAGGTCTTCCAGCACGTCAAGCACTTCGTCCACCGCGGTGCGATGGACATCGACGGCCTCGGCGAGAAGCAGGTGCAGCGGTTCCTCGAGGACGGTCTGATCGAGGACGCGGCCGACCTCTACGAGCTCGAGGCCACCCGTCTCGCCGAGCTCGAGGGCTTCGCCGATCTCTCCGCGGCGAACCTGGTGGCGGCGATCGAGGATTCGAAGCGGCAGCCGTTCCCCCGGGTCCTGTTCGCCCTCGGCCTCGAAGGGGTCGGGGCGGTTACCGCGGAGGCGCTGGCGCGTCATTTCGGCTCGATCGACGAGCTCCTCGCCGCCGGCGAGGAGCGGATCCGGCAGGTCGACGGCGTCGGCCCGGTCCTGGCCGAGTCGATCGTCGAGCAGCTGGCCGACGAGCGGACCCTGGCGCTGATCGCCGACCTGCGCCGGCACGGCCTCCGCTTCGAGCTCGACGCGGCCGAGCGCCGCGCCGCCGGCGGGCCGCTCGAGGGCCGGACGTTCGTGTTGACCGGGACGCTTCCGGGGCTGAGCCGCGAGCAGGCGACGGCGCTGATCCGCGAGGCCGGCGGCAAGGTCACGGGCTCGGTCTCGAAGAAGACCGACTTCGTCGTCGCCGGCGACAGCCCCGGGTCGAAGCTGGCGAAGGCGGAGGAGCTGGGCGTCGAGGTCATCGACGAGGCGGGGCTTCGCGCGCTCGCGTCCTGAGGATCAGCGCAGCCGCGCGATCGCCGCCACCATCCGGTCCTGGACGGCGTGGGCGCCGCCGAGGTTCGAGACGCCGTTCATCAGCAGCGAGAAGGCGACCAGGCCGCGCTTGGACCGACAGTAGCCGGAGACGTTGGAGACGCCGCTGATCGTCCCCGTCTTGCCGCGGCAGCGGCCGGCGGCGGCGCTGCCGCCCATGCGACCGGCGAGGGTCCCGTCCCGTCCCGCGATCGAGAGCGACCTGAACAGCGGCTTCGCGAGCCCGCCGTCGCGCTGAGCGGCGACGAGCAGCCGCACGACGTCGCGGGGCGAGGCCTTGTTGCCCGCGGTCAGCCCGGAGCCGTCGCGGGCCCGGACGCGGGAGCCGACCCGGCGGGCGTACCGCTCGATCGCCTCGACGCCGCCGTCGGTCGTCCCCTTCCGGCCCGGCTTCGCCCAGAGGCGCTTGCAGAGCATCTCCGCGAAGAAGTTGATCGAGTCCTTGTTCGTGGCCCGGACGAGGGATGCGATCGTTGCCGACTCGTGCTCGGCGATCGCGTCACGGTCGCGGAGCGAGCCGGGAGCACGTCGGACCCCGACCTTGCCGCCGGCGCGGATCCCGGCGTCGTGCAGGCCGTCACGGAAGGCGCGGGCCGCCTCCCTCGCGGGATCGCCGTCGTAGGTCGATCCGGCATAGACCAGGCCGCCGAGCGGCGCGATGTAGGGGCTCGGCCCCCAGTTCGAGTCGGGGACGCCGCGACGGCGGTCGAAGACGCTGTCGTCACCGATCACGCGGCCGCCGATGCGGCGGATCCCCGCGGCCCGGACCTGCCGGGCGAGGTCGCGGATCCCGTCGGCGCCCAAGGAGGGGTCGCCGCCGCCGATCAGGTAAACGTCGCCGCGCAGCTTGCCCTCGCGGGTCACCCGGCCGCTGATCTTGACCCGGGTCGGGATCCGCCACCGTGGGCCGAGCAGCGCGAGCGCCGCCGACGTCGTGAACAGCTTCTCGTTCGAGGCGAGCTTGCGCCGCCGGCCCGCGGCGCGATCGAAGATCGCCCCCGCCGACCCGCCGCCGACCCGGGTCACGTAGTACCCGCTCGATCCCGGCGCCTTGCGGGCGAGCCGGCCCAGCTTCCGGCCCAGCGCGCCACGGCCGATCGGGTCGCGGCGGCCGAGGTGTGCCGATGGCGCGGCGCGGAACGCGAGGTCGGGGCCCGGCAGTGCCCGTCCGGGCTCCCACGCGGGCCGCGGGTCAGGACGCGCGGACGTCGCCGGCGCGGTCGCGGGCAGGACGGCGAGGGCGGCGAGGACGATCGCGACCGTCGCCCCGGTGGGCCCCCGGCGAGCCGGGACGGCGAGGGCGGCGAGGGCGATCGCGACCGTCGCCCCGGCGGATCCCCGGCGGGCGGCGGGAGACCCCCGGCGGGCGGCGGGAGACGACCTGTCGTCGGCCGACGGACGTCGTTCGGCGGCCGGATCGGCCTGGGTTCGGGGGCGCACGGGGCGCGAGTGTAGATACGGGCGAGGCGGGGGCACGGGGAGGCGTGCGGCCTCGGGCGGCCGGATCGGCTCCCGGACGCTGTTGGCGCTGCAATAATCGGGTCTGCCGATGAGCGAGGTGGTCCAGCTCGACCCGGCGAGCCGCGCCAAGCGGGCGCGCCGGCGCCGGGGCAGCAATTCGAAGACGGCGCTCGTGCTGGGCGGCGGCGGCTTCACCGGGGCGGTCTACGAGATCGGCGCCCTGCGCGCGTTCGACCTCCTCGCGGTCAACCGGACCGTCAACGACTTCGACGTCTACGTCGGCACCAGCGCCGGCTCCTTCGTCGGCAGCGCCGTCGCCAACGGCGTCACCCCCGAGGAGATGATGCGGGTGCTCAACAGGCATCTGCCGTCGCCGCTTCGCGACATGGACCTGGGGATGCTGCTGCGGCCCAACTACAGGGGCTTTGCCGCGGCCGGTGTGAAGCTGCCGTTCCGGGTCGCGGGGATCGCCCGCGATCTCGCCCGGACCCTCGCCGAGACCTCGGTGATGGACGTCGCGACCGCCCTCGCGGCCGGGCTCCCGAAGGGCCTCTACACGGGCGCCGGGATCGAGCAGTACGTGGCCGAGATGCTCGCCGACCCCGATCGCAGCGACGACTTCCGGATGCTGCGCAACGAGCTCTACCTGTGCGCGACCGAGATCGACACGACCGAGCGGATCGTGCTCGGCGACGGCGAGTGGCGCGACGTGCCGATCTCGCGCGCGGTCGCCGCCTCGACGGCGCTGCCGCTCGTCTACGAGCCGGTCGAGATCAAGGGCCGGGAGATGATGGACGGGGGCATCCGCTCGACGACCAACATCGACATCGCGGTCGAGAAGGGCGCGAGGTTCATCGTCGTCGTCAACCCGATCGTCCCCTTCGTCAACGATTTCAGCAAGCGCGTCCCGACGATCTTCGGCAGCCGCGTCCGGCGCGTCTCCGACATGGGGTTCGTCGCGCTCGCCAACCAGGCGGCGCGGATGATCGCCCACGACCGCCTGCACCGCGCCGTCGAGGAATGGTCGGTCAAGTACCCGGGCGTCGACATCGTCCTGATCGAGCCCGAGTTCGGCGACGAGCTGATGTTCGCGACGTCGATCATGGACTACAAGGCGCGGCTGCAGATCGCCAAGCACGGCTTCGAGTCGGTGACGCTGCGGCTCGCCCGCGATTACGACCGCTACCGCGAGATCGGTGAGCGACACGGGATCGAGATCTCCGCCCGCCGCATCCGCCACGTGCTCGACCAGGTCGAGCGCGAGCGCGACCAGACGCCGGCCTGGCGCCGCGTCTTCGAGCAGACGAC
>CAZTGN010000086.1:0-9613 GCA_964613275.1 uncultured Conexibacter sp.
AAGCTGCCGCTGAAGCGGAGCTTGTACGGCATCACGGGCAGGCCTGCCGAGCCGACCCTGGCGCCGATCGGAAGCGCGGCGGAAGCGGACTCGGTCGCCGGGGCGGTCACCGTGACCGTCGAGGTCTCGCCGCTGGAGCCACCCTCCTCGGAGGAACCGCCCCCCTCGGAGGGTTCAGGGGTAGCCGGCTCGGCGGGGGCCGGTGCCGCCCCGTCCTCGCCCGGCACGTCCTCGGTGAGCTCGAACGAGCGGAAGCGCACGTTCGACTCGTCCCCGACCTTCGTGAAGTCGTAGAGCAGCGTCGCCTGGTCGCTGTCCTCGGGGACGGCGCTTCCCATCGAGACGATCGCGGCGTAGTTGCGGGCGAACGACTCGCGTGCGGCCTCGGCCGCCTGCGCATCGCCCTCGGCCGTGTCGATCCGCGACTGCAGCCCGGTGACCTGCTCGTCGAGGTCCCCGATCTCGCTCTGCTTCGGCGAGACGACCAGCAGGTAGAAGCCGACGACGAGGGCGATCATCGGGATGACGAGGAGGATTGTCCGGTCGCTCTTCTTCACGTCAGCCTCCCGGCACCAGGTTGGTCGCCTCGCTCACCTTCGCGCCCGCGTCGTCGACCGCCTGCTGCTCGCCGGTCGGGGTCGAAGCCGCGCCGGGCGCGACCACGGCGGGCGGCAGGTCGGCGCCGACCGCCGGCACCGCGTCGAACGCGACGACGATCTGGAAGGCCGGTTGAGAGCGCTGGCAGCCGCCGTCGGTGTCGGCCTCGGTGTCGTCGCTTGCGGCCTGGTCGGAGTCGGTGACGGTCGGCTTGATCCCGTTGGCGGCCGTGACCCTGGTCACCCCGTCGATGTCGTGCAGGGCGGCGACGAGGCTGGCGACGCCGGGCTGCGAGCGCGCGCACCCGACGAGCTCCAGCGCCGGACCCGGGACCTCGGTTCGCAGCGGGATCGCGGCTCCGTCCTCGATCTGGACCTCCGGGGAGACGGTGCCGGTCAGGTTCGAGAGCGAGATGTTGCCCGGGATCACCCGGGCGAGCTCGCTGATCACGCGCTCCCAGTCGAAGCGGCTCTTGGCCAGCGATTCGATCGTCGCCGAGCGGGACTGCCGCATCTGCTGGAAGGAGACGTACGGAGCGAGGCTCTCGGCCCGCGCCTCGGTCTCGATCGCCTGCGCCTCGAGCGCATCGACCTCGGCCTGCTTGTCATCGACCGAGTTGCCGAGCAGGACGACCGCGCAGACGCCGACGAGGACCAGGGCGAGCCCGCCGACGATGAAGTACGAGAGCAGCCCGACGCGACCGGGGGCGGATCCGCCGCGGCGCTCGTCGGGGGGGATCAGGTTGACCGGACGCATGCGCTACCCCTCCAGCGCCAGCCCGTAGGGGACGGTGAGCCGGGCCGCGTCGATGCTGTCGAGGCCCGCGAGGGCCGGCGGGCGGCCGGTCCGGACCCGGTGGCCGAGGTGCTTCTCGAGCTCGGCGCCGATCCCGGGGATCACCGAGCCGGCTCCGCAGACGACGATCTCCTCGATCGCCTGGGCGTTCTCCTGGGTGCCGTAGTAGTCGAGCGAGAGCCGCATCTCGTCGGCGAGCTTCGCGACCCCGTCCTCGAGGACCTCGCGGGCCGCGGCGACGATCTCGGGATCGCCGTCGACCGACTCGACCGGGTCCTCGACGCCGACGTGCGTGAGCCACTGCCGCGAGTGCTCGAGGGTCAGCTCCCGGCGCTCGGCGAGGCGCTGGGCGATGCCCTCGACGCCGAACGGGGAGATGCGCGTGAACAGACAGTCGCCGTCCCGCGCCACCGCCAGGTTGGTGATGTCGCCGAGGCAGCAGAAGAGCTGGGCGGGAGCCGGGAGCTGCGCGGCCTCCGGCGAGGCGGCCTCGGCGGGAACCGCCGGCGTCCCCGGGTCCGTCCCCATCGCCCGGATCAGGCCGAAGGCCGAGACGTCGATGCCGACCGGCCGCAGCCCGGCGTCACGGACGACCCCGATCAGGCTGGTGACCATCTCGCGCCGCGCCGCGACGACGACGACGTCGCGCTTGCCGGCCGCCTGCAGCTCGGGGTCGGGGTGCAACGCCTGCCAATCGAGGACCGACTGGTCGAGCGGCATCGCGAGCTCCTCCTGCGCCTGGAAGCGGATCGCCGACTCGAGCTCGCTCTCGTCCTCGATCCGCGGCAGCCGCAGGGTGCGGACGATGACCCGCTGGTTGGCGATGCCGACGCGGACGTTCCGCGACAGCTTCTGCTCGGCGAAGAGCTCCTTGATCGTCGCCGACAGGGCCTCGGGGTCGCTGATCTCGCCCTCGCGGGTGACGCCGCTACCGAGCTGGGCGATGCCGGAGCGCCCGAGCCGGACGTCGCCGTTGGTGACGACCTCGGTCGCGGCGACGGTGGCGGCCTCGATGTCGAGCCCGACGATCGTCTTCGCCTTGCGCGCTCCCAGCGACAAACCCATACGACGACCTCATCGGCGCGCCGCCGCCGGTGCTTGAATCGGGACCGGCTTCCGGCAGACCTCGTTCAGCCGCCGAAGAACGAGTCCAGGTACCAGTCGACGAGCTGATCGCCGGCGAACAGGCCGACGACCCCGCCGAGCGCGAGGAACGGCCCGAACGGGACCGCCCGCTTGCGCGCCCCGGCGCCGTGCCTGGCGATCAGCGCCAGACCCCAGAGCGCGCCGGCGGCGAAGCCGACCAGGAGCGCCGGGGCGACCGCGCGGCCGAGGAACAGCCCCATTACGAACGCGAGCTTGACGTCCCCCATCCCCATCCCGCGGGGGTAGGCGAGCGAGACGGCCAGCAGAGCGCCGCCGGCGACCGCCGCCGCGAGCAGCCTCGCCGGCAGCTCGCCGGGATCGCCGAGCGCGGTCAGCACGATCGCGGCGACCGCCGCGGGCGCGACGACGACGTTGGGGATGATCCGGCGCTCGAGGTCGGTCAGGGTGATGATCGCGAGCACGAGCAGGAAGGCGCAGCCAAGCGCCACCTCGGCGGCCCCGTCGTCCGCGAACGCGAGATAGGCTGCGGCGAAGCCGGCCGCGAGCCCCGCCTCGACGAGCGGGTGGCGGAGCCCGATCGCGGCGCCGCAGCTTCGGCAGCGGCCGCGCAGGAGCACCCAGGATGCGACCGGGACGTTGTCGCGGGCGGCGATCGCGGCGCCGCAGGAGTCGCAGCGCGATCGGCCGCCGAGCGGCGACTCGCCGCGGACGACGCGGTGGGCGACGACCCCGGCGAAGCTGCCGAGCGCGAGCCCGAGCAGGGCGATTGCCACGACGACGATCGGCACGGGTCGGGGAAGCTATTGGCTGCCGCGGCGGCGGATCAGGGATCGATCGTCTGCCGCTGCATGTGCCAGGCCGACTCGACCGGGTCGAGGAAGTGCGGCGGCGCCAGGTAGCGGAGGCGGTCGTCGTAGACGTAGTTCTTGCTGTAGCCGGAGACCGGTGTGCCGCCGCTGACCGTGCCGACCGGCCCGCGGAACTTCTGCGAGATCGCGCCGTTCACGGTCAGCGTCCCGAGCGGGCTGCCGCAGTTGTAGTGATCGACGATGAACGAGTGCTGGATCGCCAGCATCGCCGCGTCGATCCGCAGGTTGGTCTGGCTGCCGCCGCCGTAGGGGGTCGAGCCGGACCAGAGGTTGCTGACGCCGTTGCAGCTGCTCGCCGAGGTGCTCCGCGAGGTCGGGGTGACCGGGTGGAAGACGCGGATGAAGTTGTTGGCGATCAGGCCGAGGAGGCCGTCGCCGCTCGGGCCGGATGCGCAGCTGCCGCGACAGAGGTCGTTGTCGACGACGATGTCGTTCTCGGCGGCGATCGTCAGCTGGCCCGTGTAGCTGCCCGAGATGTAGACGTTCCCGCAGGCGGAGCTGTTCGGGTACATCGTCGTGTTGCGGACGAACGGCGAGTAGGCGTTGTTGCAGGCCGAGCTGGTGCTGTTGGCGACGTAGATGACGCCGCTGCTCGGGATCGGGATCGTGCTCGTCGAGCCCGAGCTCGTCGTCACGGTCATGTCCGTGCCGCTGAGCCGGATCCGCGTCTGGCCGCTGTAGATGGCGGCGCCCTGGACGTTCTTGAGGCTGTCGTTGGTGCTCGGCGGGGTCAGCACGGGCGCGTTCGTCAGGTAGGTGCCGCGGAACGTCGGCTGCGGCGAGCCGCAGCCGCCCGAGCCGCGGTAGCCGGTCGGCGGCGAGCTCACCTCGATCAGGTCCGAGGGGGTGCGGCCGAAGGTCGGCGAGCCGCAGATGTTGAGCTCGTCGTTGGTGTGCAGCGGCCCGTTGATGTACTCGCCGTTGGCGAAGACGATCTCGACGCAGGGCAGGGTGCTGTTCCGGCGCCCGTCGCGGTAGGTCATCACGCACTGCTGGTAGGCCTGGCTGATCGCCGAGGCGGAGCCGTAGGTGACCGGGTCGGAGGTCTCGTACTGGGTGAAGTAGACGTAGTCGAGGAACGACGCGCGCTTGAACGACGCGACGATGCTCTGCTGGGTGTCGCCCGAGAACCCGGTCGAGCGGACCCGGAAGGTGCCGTTGCTGGTGCCGCCCGACTGCTCGATCATGCTGTTGACCGGGTCGCTCGGGTTGCAGGCGCTGTAGCCGGTCGCCGGGATCAGCTCGAGCGCGTAGGTGGCGCCGGTGTTGCCGGGGACGTTGCGGCGGCGGGTCGTCGAGCCGTCGTTGTTGACGGCGTTCGGGGTCGGCACGTTCGTGCACTTGGCCCAGTAGCCGTTGTCCTTGTTGAGGTGGAAGGAGTAGTCGGCCAGGCCGGCCTGGGCCGCCTCGTAGGCGCGCTTCTGGTCGAGGTCGCGGCCGGTCAGGTTGATGTCGCCGTTGACGGCGCTGACCGTCGCCGCCAGCGCGAGGGTGACGACGAGCGTCGCCAGCATCGCCGTCGCCATCGTGAACCCGTCCTCGGCGCCGAGGCGGCGGCGGGCAGTCGCGATGATCCGCTCGCTCAGCTGCACGGCAACCCCGCCTCCTCGGTGTCCTCGTTGCTCGGCGAGAAGCGCACGAACGCCGAATCGCTGAGCTGGACCGGCGCACCCTCCTCGCCCGAGGTCCCGCTCTTGCTCGGCGATACCGAGATCGCGACCGCGACCTCGACCGTGCGCGCGGCGTCGTCGTCGCTGAGCGGGGTCGGCAGCGGGTCGGTGGCGATGACGCCGTCCTCGTAGGCGTAGTAGCGGAAGATCGGCGTCGAGTCGATCGTGCCGACGTTCTCGAGCAGCTTGTAGGTCTGCGACGGGCTCGACGCGAAGGTCCAGCTCGGCGCGACGCCTCCGGTTCGCGGGTAGGTCGAGTCGGTGAGGACGTCACCGTTGAGCTCGATCGTCCGCTTCGCCGGCGTCACGGCCACCGCCGAGCCGGTCCCGTGGATGAACGAGACCGCGCTGCCGTCGCTGCCGGCGAGGATCGGCGCGAGCCCCGGCGAGACGCAGGTCGAGTGGAGCTCGTTCATGATCCGCGTCATCATCGGCCGCGCGATCTGATCGGCGGCGACGCGCTCGGAGATGCGGCCACTGCTGCGGGCGGTGACGGTCACGAGCGTGACGATGCCGCCGAGGACCGTGAGCCCGATCAGCATCGAGACGAGGAGCTCGACGATCGTCACCCCGCGCTCGTCGGCTAGCGACCGCGGCCCGGTCACGGACAGCTCCCGGAGCTGCTGCCGGAGGCGCCCGAGCCGACGTAGATCGTCTGCTGCGTGTCGGTGTCGGTCGTCTGGACGGCGACGTCGTACGCGCTGTTCTTGCGGTCCGTGCTCGGGCGGTAGGCGCAGACGTCGTAGACGCCGTACGGCAGGCCCGGGTTGGGGAGCTTGCCGGACGAGTTCGTCGTGTAGGTGCGCTCGATCGGGTCGCCGCCCGCGTCGTCGCACTCGGTGTCGGCGATCTTGACCGCGGCGCCGTTGACCGGCGAGCCCGGCGATCCCGACGAGCTGCCGCTCATCACGGTCAGGTCGAGGGCGGGAAGCTGGATCGTCGCCGATGCCGTCTGGTTGGGGACGACGCTGACGTCGGCCAGCGCCTCCCCCGCCGGCGGATCGGGGAGCTCGTCGGGGTTGGGGTTGTTCGCCGCGCAGCTTCCCGCATAGACCGCGTAGGGGGACGTGAACGGGAACAGCGGCGTCGCGCTGATCATCGACGCCTGCGTGCCGACGGTGCCGAACGCCCGCTCCTGCGTCATCCCGGTGTTGAAGACGACCAGCGAGTCGGTGGTCGTGTCCTGGACGCTGCCGTTGATCCGGGTCCGGAAGCGGACGTCGATCGAACCGGGCGTGTCGTAGCGGAGGACGACGGTGTTGGTGCTCTGGCCGACGACGCTGACGGCGATCTGCCCCGGCGGGTTGCCGTCGGCATCGACGAGCCCGGCGGCGGCGCTCGGGGTCAGGGTGTAGTTGCCGGCGGGCAGGTCGGTGAAGAGGATGCAGCCGGTCGGACCGGTCGAGCCGCTGAACGACCCCGCCCCCGAGCCGCTCACCGGGACGTTCGGGGTGCCGGTCCCGGCGGCGTCGCGGATGACGACGGCGAGCGCCCCCGTGTCCTCCGAGAGCGACCCGGCCGGGGGCGCGACGATGCTCTTGATCACGGTCGGCGGCCGCGATCCGATCGACGGCCAGCTCACCTCCGAGGTGATGCTCAAGTAGTCGGAGGAGTTGGTGCCCTCCTCGCAGGAGGCGGTGCCGGTCATGTCGTTGACGAACTGGCCGGTCGAGTGGACCTCGTAGTCGGTGCCGCCGACGGTCACGGTCCGGGTCTGGTCGAGGCCGTTGAGCTGGGATATCCGCAGCGCCCGCAGGCGCGCCTGGTCCTTCTGCGCGACCGCGTAGGACTCGGCGTGGCGGCGCTGCTCGGCACCCGCCCGGCCCGCCGCCGAAAGGCCGCCGAAGGTCGCGGTGAGGACGAGGACGACGACGATCGCGGTGACGAGCACCTCGATGATCGTGAACCCGTCCTCCGACGCGGCGCCGGCGCGAGCCCTCCTCCTTGCCAGCTCAGCATTCATGCGCGTCACTCACCATCGGCTCGGGCAACGAGGTTCTTGAGTCCGACGGACGCCTGCCGAAACGCGGAGAGGCGGGCGCTGAGGCCCGCCTCTCCGGTCCGTTGGGCGTGTTGCCCGCTCCTACCCGACTAGCCCCAATCGCCGCCGGTGGGACAGCCCCCGTCACCCGCGACGGTGCAGGTGTAGTTGAGGGCGCCGGCAGCGGTCCGCACCAGCGTGAACGCGTTGCCGGAGTCGGAGTCGCCGACGATCGTGTAACCGGTGGGCGTACCGGTGATCGTCATGTCGGCGGCGAAATCGGTGATCGTCGGCTCGATCGCCGAGAGATCGGCGATCGCGCTCGTGTTGTACGAGCCGTCGTTGTCGACCGCGTAGGTCTCGTAGGCGGTCTGCACGGTCCGGACGTTCGCCTTCGCGTCCGAGTCGTAGCCCTTGTCACGCTGGCTGAAGAACGCGGGGATCGCGATCGCAGCCAGGATGCCCAGGATCAGCATGACGACGAGGAGCTCGACCAGCGTGAAACCGGCCTCCTCCCCACGCCGTGCGCGGTACATCTCCAGCATGGTTACCCTCCTCGGGGTCAACTGAATTGCAGCCGAAGCCCTTCCAGAGCCCCAGCTCGATTGCGTTTACCGGCGACCTATCGGCCGTCCGGGAGGGCGCCTTTAGCGCCGTTGATGGATCGATCGAACAGCCGTTGAGCGGCCGCCCCCAGTCGCGCCTGGGGGCTGGCCCCCATGGCGCCGCCCGCTGATGGCGGCACGGCGGCTGATCATCGTCCTCCTCGTCCTCTTCGCGATCTCGGTCGCGGCGGCGGTGATCGCCCCCGACCGCCGCGGCACCCTCCTCGGCGACCGCACCGAGCGCGCCTCGACCACGACAACGACCGGCTCGACGACGACCGCCACCGAGCGGCTGCCGAGCGGCGCCGCCGTGTCGGGGCGGATCGATGCCTCGGCGGCGCGGCCGGAGTCGGTCGAGGCGCGTGTCGGCGACCAGCTCGAGCTCGCCGTCACCAGCGACCGGGCCCGGCTCGTCGAGATCCCCGCCTTCGGGGTTATCGCCGACGCGGTGCCGGACGCGCCGGCGACATTCAACCTGCTGCTGCGCGAGGCCGGCACCCTGCCGGTACGCGACGCCGACAGCGGCGCCCTGCTCGGCCGCATCGAGGTCGCCGTGGCGCGGCGCGGCGTGAGCGGCTGAGCCACGCTCAGAGCACGAGCTGGGCGATCGCGGCGAGGCCGACGACGACGATCACCGTGCGCAGCCACGGATCGGGCAGGCGGCGGCCGATCCCCGCCCCGGCGAGCCCGCCGGCGGCGGCGCCGGCGGCGATCAGCGCCGCCGCGTCCCAGGCGACTTCGGCGATGAACAGGAAGACGATCGCCGCGACCAGGTTGGCGAGGCCGGCGAGGACGGCGCGGATCGCGTTGACCTCGCGCAGGTCGCCGCCGAGGGAGCTGGCGAGCAGTCCGAACAGCAGGATCCCCTGACCGGCCCCGAAGTAGCCGCCGTAGATGCCGGTCGCGAAGATCCCGGCGACCAGCAGCGGGCCCCCGTGCGGGCGCTCGCGTCTGCGCCGGGCCATCACCGCCGCCGTGATCCGCGGCTGCAGCACGACCAGGACGAGCGAGGCGGCGATCAGGACCGGCACGATCGCCTTGAACGACTGCGCCGGCAGCTCGAGCAGCAGGATCGCACCCGCCACCGCCCCGCTCGCCGTCGCCGGCGCGTAGCGGCGAAGGCGCACGAGGCCGCCGGCGAGCTCGCGGCGGTAGGCCCAGGCGGAGCTGACCGCGCCGGGGACCAGGCCGACGTTGTTGGTGACGTTCGCGAGCACCGGCGGGTAGCCGAACGCGAGCAGGACCGGGAACGTGATCAGGGTTCCCGAGCCGATCAGGGCGTTGATCGTCCCCGCCCCGAAGCCGGCGGCGACGATCGCGATTACCTCGAATGCCGACAAGCGGCCGATCTTCGCCGATCGGAAGCGCCTCCGTGGGATCACGGCGCCTCGATCACGGCGCCGCTCTCGCGGCGCCGGAAGGGGTCACTGCCGGCGGAATGCTCCGGGCTTCGCCCGTCCGCTTCCGCCGGACCGTTGGCGGAGGTACGGCGGCGCCTCGATCACGGCGCCGCTCTCGCGGCGCCGGAAGCAGTGCGCCGCCTATTGGGAGGTGGGTTCGCCCCCGGCCGCCGCCCGCAGCGCCGCGACGTCGAGCTTTCGCATCTTCAGCATCGCCTGCACCGCCCGCTCGGCCTTGCTCCGGTCGGGGTCGCTGAAGATCTCGTCCATCCCCTCCGGCACGACCTGCCAGGAGAGCCCGTAGCGGTCTGCGAGCCAGCCGCACCGGCTCTCGACGCCCCCATCGGTGAGCCGCTCCCAGTAGTAGTCGACCTCCTCCTGGTCCCTGCAGCTGATCGCGAACGAGACGGCCTCGTCGAACTTGAGCTGCGGGCCGCCGTTGATACCGACGAAGCGCATCCCCATCACCTCCCACTCGACCGTCATCACCTCGCCGGCCGGGCCCGGCGCGCCCTCCGGGTAGCGGGAGACGCTGTGGATCTCCCCGTCGGGAAACACATCGACGTAGAAGCGCGCCGCCTCCTCGGCC